>NZ_JAEHNT010000032.1:0-81003 GCF_016742815.1 Lactobacillus sp. A27 | reverse complement strand
CTAGCTAACTGGTTCTATGATGAACAAGACGATTACTACCTTGATCAAAACGGCGTTAGATTTAGCTTCAAATATTATAGTCGGGGTAAAGATAAAACGACTGGTCAGGTTCGCTATAATCCTAACTGGCAATACTTAAAAGAAAAAGCCAAAGCAGTTTTCCAAAGTCCTGAAGGCAGTCACATCTACAGAATGAGAAAGTATGATGTGGAGCCGATTTTTGGACATTTGAAGAATGTTTTTGGCATGCGTCGAACTCATTTAAGAGGCAAAAAGAAGGTTGAAACCGATGTGGGAATAGCCTTCATGATAATGAATTTAAGCAAATATTGGAACAGAAGATGGTCAAAGGACCAATTTTGTTTAAGCGAAAAGAAAAAGACGGTCAAGCAACTCAAATTAAGAGTTAGATTGATCGTCTTTTTGTATCTGAGAGTTGGTTTTTTCCCCAGACACTTTCTAGAAAGTGATATAGATATAGATGTATCTTCTGCCATAAAGTTTGTATTTATTAAGTAATAAGGAATTATTAGGCAGAGACTGAATAATGAAGGTTTACTCTGTAATATTTCAACCTCCATTACTTATTATACTTTTTTAGGTAAAAAATACAAGGGGGTTAAATGTTATTATTTCTTAATGTATTCCCTTACATTTGGGCATTTAATAAAAGTTTTAGGCTCTATTGTCTGTTATCAAATGCATAATAAAAAAGAACTCCTTAATTAAGAAGTTCCTTTTTTAATAATCAGATTAGTCTTGGTAGTTTACCAATTCTAAGTATGATTCAGGCTTAAGTGAAGCACCACCAACTAAGCCACCATCAATGTCAGGCTTTGACATTAATTCCTTAACGTTAGCTGGCTTTACAGAACCACCGTATTGAATACGAACGTTTTCTGCAGTTTCTTCGTTGTACAAGTCCTTAACAGTTTCACGGATAGTCTTGCACATTTCTTCAGCTTGGTCTGATGAAGCAGTCTTACCAGTACCAATAGCCCAGATTGGTTCATAAGCAATAACAAGGTTTGAAACTTGTTCAGCAGTAAGACCATCTAAAGCAGCCTTAATTTGACCAACAACCCAGTCTTCTTGCTTGTTTGCTTCACGGGTTTCAAGTGATTCACCACAGCAAATGATTGGCTTCAAGCCATTAGCAAAGATTGCCTTAGCCTTCTTGTTAATGTCTTCATCAGTTTCGTGGAAGTAACCACGACGTTCTGAGTGACCAATAATTACGTAGTCCATACCCATTTCTTTCAAGACCTTAGGTGAAGTTTCACCGGTGTAAGCACCTTCGTCTTCAAAGTAACAGTTTTCAGCACCGATGTGTAAGTTTGAACCTTTAGCTGCTTTTCTTAAAGCATCAAGGTCAACTGCAGGTGCACAAATAAGTGATTCTACCTTACTTGGATCTGGCAACTTGTCCTTAACAGCGTCAACGAATTCAGTAGTTTGTTCTGGATTCATGTGTAACTTCCAGTTACCAGCAATAATTGGTGTACGGCTCATTAGTCTATTATCTCCTTAACTTAAATTACTTGTCTTGTACGCAAGCGATACCTGGCAATACTTTACCTTCAAGGTAGTTAAGTGAAGCACCACCACCAGTTGAAATGTGGCTGATCTTAGGTGCAATACCCAATTGCTTAGCAGCAGCAGTTGAGTCACCACCACCGATAATAGTAGTTGCGTCAGTAAGATCTGCTAATGCACGACCAACTTCCAAAGTACCTTCTGCGAAGTTAGGCATTTCGAAAGCACCCATTGGTCCGTTCCAAACAACAGTCTTAGCATCCTTTAAGATGTCCTTGAACTTAGCAATAGTCTTAGGACCAATGTCAAGACCCATCATGTTGTCAGGAATGTCATCACCAACAACTTCACGTGAAGCATCGTTTGAGAATTCAGTTGCAGCTACGTTGTCAACTGGAAGAACGATCTTGTCGCCAGCCTTTTCAAGCAATTCCTTAGCAAGGTCTACCTTATCAGCTTCAAATAATGATTTACCGATCTTGTGGCCTTGAGCTGCTAAGAAGGTGTAAGCCATACCACCACCGATTAAGATGTGGTCTGACTTAGGAATCAAGTTGTTAATAACACCAATCTTGTCTGAAACCTTAGCACCACCCAAGATAGTTACGAATGGGTGTACAGGGTTATCAACAGCGTCACCTAAGTACTTGATTTCCTTTTCAAGTAAGTAACCAGCAGCTGCAGGCTTGCCATTTTCCTTCATTGCAGTAGCGATACCAACGTTTGATGCGTGACTTCTGTGAGCAGTACCAAATGCGTCGTTTACAAACATGTCACCAAGGCTTGCCCAGTATTCGCCAAGCTTAGGATCGTTACCTGATTCACGCTTACCAAAGTCATTGTCGATATCTTGGAATCTAGTGTTTTCAAGAACAACAACGTCGCCATCTTTCATGTTGTTGATAGCATCTTCAACTTCTTTACCTTCGTTTGATGGTACAAAAGTTACAGGCTTCTTAAGAAGTTCACTTAAACGTTCAGCAACTGGCTTTAATGATAATTCCTTCTTGTCAGCATCTGACTTAATACGGCCCAAGTGACTAAGCAAAATAGCCTTACCACCATGTTCAATGATGTACTTGATAGTTGGAAGTGCAGCAACGATACGGTTGTCATCACCGATAACGCCGTCCTTAATTGGAACATTGAAGTCTACACGTACTAAAACCTTTTTACCTTTAACATCAAGATCGTCAACGATTAATTTAGCCATTATAATCCTCCGATTATTTTGATATTTTTCCTTCAAAAAAAGGCGGAAGGAAGAATCTCCCTCCGCCTTCTCAATTACCACTTAACTATAATCAGTTAATTTAAATTAATGATTAAAGAGTAGCAAAGTGTAATAAAGTACGAACCATTTGGCAAGTGAATGAGTATTCGTTGTCGTACCAAGCAACAGTCTTAACTAATTGCTTGTCACCTGCAGTAGTTACCATAGTTTGAGTTGGGTCAAAGATTGAACCAGCAGTCATGTTCAAAACATCGCTTGAAACAATGTGGTCACCATTGTAAGCAAATGATGGGCTTTCGTACTTCTTCATAGCTTCGTTAACTTCGTCAGCAGTAACCTTCTTGCTCAAGATTGATACTAATTCAGTTTCTGAACCATCTGGAACTGGAACACGTTGTGCGTGACCGTTCATCTTACCGTTCAAGTTAGGCAATACCAAACCGATAGCCTTAGCTGAACCAGTAGTATGAGGAATGATGTTTTCAGCAGCAGCACGAGCGTCTTGTTCCTTACCACTACGAGCAGGACCATCCAAAGTCATTTGAGTACCAGTGTATGCGTGGATAGTAGTCATAGTAGCAACTTCGATACCGAATTCCTTGTCCAAAGCGTTAGCCATTGGTGCAAGTGAGTTAGTAGTACATGAAGCAGCTGAAACAATCTTGTCGTCAGCAGTCAAAGTGTTTTCGTTTACTGAGTAAACGATAGTCTTCAAGTCGTTACCAGCTGGAGCTGAGATCAATACACGCTTAGCACCTGCGTCAAGGTGAGCTTGTGACTTAGCCTTGCTAGTGTAGAAACCAGTACATTCAAGAACAAAGTCAACACCATCGTTCTTAACCCAAGGAATGTTTTGTGCTTGTGGTTCAGCGTATACGTGGTACTTCTTACCGTCAACTACGATAGCATCTTCAGTTGATGAAACTTCGTGGTTGAAAGTACCATGAGTAGTGTCGTACTTAAGTAAGTAAGCAAGCATTGATGGAGTAGTCAAGTCGTTGATAGCAACAACTTCGATGTCCTTACTCTTTTCGCCTAAGTCCATAATACGACGGAATGCTAAACGACCGATACGGCCGAAACCGTTAATACCAATTTTAACTGTCATAACCTAAAAGTCCTCCTTTAAGAACTATAAACAACAATTTATTTTAAACGGGATTTTATTTCCCCTTTAAAATCATATTTGAGGCACCCTCATCAGTAATTAACCAGGTTTGATGAGGTGCATTGGGCATATATGCTTTTATTGCTTTGGCTTTTCTTGCACCACATGCAAAAGCAAATATGTGGGGTATTTTATATAGGTTCTCAAACTGTAATCCAACCTGGGTGATACGGTCGACAACCTTGCCTTTTTCATCGAAGAAACACCCGAAACATTCGGTGACGGCCTTCTTTTCACGAAGCTCCGAAAGTCTAATTGAATTATACCCTCTACGCTGCGCCATTTCTTGGGCTAACCCAATACCATGGATCACTGCATCGCTTTGTGAAATATCTTGCAGAACATCCGCAATCGAGGATTCACGTATCAAAGATTTATACGCTGCAGCTGAAACCTGTTCAGGTAAATACAATGTCTTATACGTACCCGAAGTTTTAGCTGCCATTTCTTGGACGATTGTATTACTTTGCGTTTCTACATTTTCGCCCAAGGCTCCTCGACCAGGAACAAATTCTAACTGGCGGTTATTCCCTAAACTAGGAGATAAATACTTAGCAGATTTTGCTAAAGCCGCTCCACCTAGAATTGTAACTATTGAATGACCTAATGGCAAGAGTAAATTTAAAGCTGAACTTAACTCTTCTCCCATCTCTTCATAAACGCGATCTTGCAAATCAGCATTACCTGGTACAATCAAGGTTCTTTCAATCCCTAATTTCTTAGCCAGTGCTAATTCTGTTTCACCAGCATTAAAGAGACGGTCAATCAATGGCCCCGCATCTTGTAATGTTTTCTCGCCCTTTTCAGTTAAAAACATTCCAAAACTTTTAGTTTCAATCAAACCTAATTGACTCAAATATTCAGTTTCGGTTCTAATGTTTCTTTCTGAAAGCCCTAAATGTTGAGCTACACTTCTACGCCCAATCGGCGCATGCAGTGCTATCTGCTCAAGGACAAGATACCTTTGTCGAAGAATCTTTAAGACGTCGGGAACGAGCGCTTCGAGCAAAGAAAAGTCCGAATTCATCGTTCCCTCCTTTCCCTGGGACGCTTAGTGACCACATCTGTGTCGATTGCTGTCCCAGAATACTTAAAAATATAAGAGAAACGTACAACTATTTCAAATTCATACATTTCCCAATCGACACTGTTAGTATAACAATGTATTTTTCGTAATTCAAGAAAAAGATTGGCTATTTTAAAAAAATTGTAAGGCTCACAAAATCATTTCTATTTATATTCTTTTTCTGTTATACTAGAGGCTGCGTAGTTTGGGTCCTTAGTGTAATGGATCGCACGTAAGATTCCGGTTCTTAAAATCTGGGTTCGACTCCCAGGGGACCCATACAAAAAAGGCTAGAGCAATTGCTCTAGCTTTTTCATTTACTATTAAAACTTACCTGAAGTCAATTCAGCACGTTGTGCAAATTGTACATACAATCTTGAACCAGTTGCTGACATACCTTCAATTTCACGTTTAGTGTTGAAACGGTAATGCTTTTGTGCAGAGCCATTTTCACTTACCTTAAAGATGTTGTCATTAAAGCCAATGAAGAAGTGACCGTCGCCATAAGCAAAGCCTTGAACTGGTGAATTAGAAATAAATCTACCTTCAGTTGCACCAACTTCAGTAGCATTCCAAGTATCACCATCTCTAGTTAACTTCCAGTATTCATAGCAGTTATGACCACCATTGTGGAATAAAGCGTACATAGTATCGTCGCCTACAAAAGTAGCGTTGTGAATGTAACGATTGTCTGAAATTCTAAATGTCCAAATCTTGTTAATCTTCATATCGCTCTTGCGAATTTGTAAGATTTCTTCTGAAGCAGGACCATTATTGTATTTATTGTCATTAGCCAATACGTAGATGTAACTTGATGAAGAACCTAATGATTGACCGTGACCCAATTTAATATATGGACTTACTTTAATGTTTTTAGCGTATGACTTAAAAGTGCTCCACTTCATAGTAGTAAGATTTTGTGCAGCATACTTGCTCTTTAATGCATTCAAGTTATATGAAACTAAGTGTCCATATTGACTATTGCTGCTTGTAAATAATGAAGTAGTGAAAATACCGCCGTTAACTGTCATACCTTCAGGAATTACACCAACTTGGCCCATTGCATCCCCAGCTTGACCATAACCTAAACTCAAAAATCTAGGTTGGAACAAACGAGTTCCAAGAGTTAAGCCATTGCTCTTAATGGTGTTGCTAGTAGTTTCTGAACGGTATCCATGTGCACGATTCCAGTTTCTAGATGAGCCCTTTGAGCCACCATTCCAAGTAGAAGTAGTCTTAAAGCCCTTCTTCGGAGTAACACTTGGAGAAGCCATATCACCATCATGAACGTCAATATTAACTTCTGCCTTTGCTTTACCATAACTATAGGTTACTTTGTCTGGATTAGTACTTACATACTTTCTAGAAACATGAACCTTATTAGGATTAATTGCAGTACCATGTGCATCTGTAGCGTAGTTAATCGCATCTCTAGTAGGGAAGCTGTAATCACTATTTTTAACTAAGCTTACCTCATTAGCAACAGAGATTTGGTTACGTGCAAAGAATTTTTCACTTACCCAACCAACATTGCGACCATCAACAATAATCTTCCAGAAAGTACCTTTTCTGGTTGATCTAGATTCCTTTGATTGAATTTGACCATGTTTAAAATACTTAGTTGAAGTAAACTTGCCGCTTGGTCCCTTGCTTGAAACATTGTGATAAATTGCATAATTACCATTACCTGCAATTTTAGTAACAGCCTTGCCGTAGCTTTTAGCTTGAACAGTGTTTGCTTGACCATTAATAGTTAATAAACTTCCAGCAATCAACAAACCAGCTAAAATTAGCTTTTTATTGTTTCTCATTCATTCTTCCTCCTTAAAAAAACAACATATACTCATATCCTAGCACCAATTCATCAAAAATGTTCTTATATTATTAAAAAAAATTAATATAAGAACATACTAATGGCATTGTTATATAATGAAAGGGTTCACAATTTATATTAGGAGTGTTTTTATGGTCGAATCACAAAACAATCCCAGAAAGATGATGTGGACTACTCTGGCAATGATGGCGTTCTCCACTGTTTGGGGATTTGGTAACGTTGTTAATGGGTACGTCTACTTTGATGGAACAAAGGTCATCTTCAGTTGGGTAGTCATGTTCCTTCTCTACTTTGTTCCCTATGCACTGATGGTTGGTGAACTAGGTGCTACATTCAAAAATACCGAAGGTGGGGTATCATCTTGGGTAAATGCCACAATGGGTGCAAAATGGGCATATTATGCAGGTTGGACTTATTGGGCTTGCCACGTCGTATATATTTCTAGTAAAGGTACCGGTGGCTTAAGAGCTATGGCTTGGGGCATCTTTGGTAACACCAGATGGTACGACGGATTACCTACTGCTTGGACACAATTTGCAACATTAGTTGTATTTTTATTCTTCTGCTGGGTAGCAAGTCGTGGTATTCCTGTATTAAAGGGCTTAGCAACTATCGCAGGTTCTTCAATGTTCATCATGTCAATTTTGTTTATCATCATGATGTTTGCCGCTCCGGCTATTAATCCAGGAGCAGGATTTTACCACATTGATCTTAATTGGAAGAATTTAATGCCAACTTTCAACGTTAAATACTTTACTTCTCTTTCAATCTTAGTATTTGCCGTTGGTGGCTGTGAAAAGATTTCGCCTTATGTTAATAAGGTAAAAGATCCTTCCAAGAATTTCCCTAAGGCAATGATGGCATTAGCAATCATGGTTATGGTATCAGCAATTTTAGGTACCTTTGCCATGGCATTGATGTTTGATCCGAAGGTCGTTAATGCTAATTTGAATGAATATATTTCAAATGGTGCCTACATGGCCTTCCAAAAACTAGGCGAATACTACCATGTTGGTGGATTATTCATGTACATCTACTCATGGTGTAATGTAATTGGTCAATTCTCCACCTTAGTAATTAGTATTGACGCACCGCTTAGAATGCTTTTGGGAAGTAAAGAAGCAAAAGAATTTATTCCTAAAGGTTTATTCAAGCTTAACAAGCATGGTGCTTATATCAATGGTATTTGGATGATCGTTGTTTTATCAGGTGGTTTAATTGCTATCCAAGCATTTGTTCCTAACGCACAAGCTGTAATGGCTCAATTAGTTAAGTTAAACTCAACTACCATGCCACTTCGTTACCTTTGGGTATTTGCAGCTTATATTGCTTTAAGAAAGCATCAAAAATCATTTGAAACCACTTATCAAATGACTAAATCTCAGGGATTAGCTTATACCGCAGGTATTTGGTGTTTCTTAGTTACTGCAGCATGTTGTATTTTTGGTATTTATTCACCAGATCCATTTACATTAATGCTCAATATCTTAACACCAATCATCTTAATCGCATTGGGATTGATTCTTCCTGGTATTAAAAAATATCAAGAAGCAAAGGCCAATTAGATATAGATATAACAAAAAAGACCGTTGACAGCGGTCTTTTTTTATTTTTTAATTTCATTTAGATTAAAAATGAGGTGGAAAAATATGACATTACCTTTTAAAGCTGTTGCAGTTGACATGGATGGGACATTCTTAGATGATCGTAAGCAATTTAATCATGAACAATTTGATCAAATACTTACGGAATTAGAAAAAAGAAACGTTCATTTTATCGTAGCTTCTGGTCGGCCATACACTAGATTAAAGCAAGACTTCGGTGATTTTGCTGAACGCATGGATTTTGTTTCTCTCAATGGTTCTATGCTAGTTGTTAACGGTGAAATAGTTGCTTCTTATCCGCTAAAACGTGAAACTGCTCTTAGTCTACTTAAAGAAGTCAGTGACAAATATGGTAAAGTAGCTCCTATGGTCTTCGAAACCGATGTAGCCTACTTCCACAAAGCTATTCCTAAAACTGAGCGTGACTTCTTAGCATACTTCGCTGGCAAAAGTGCAGTTGTTGATCATTGGTCAGATTTACCCAACAAGGATATCTTGCAAATCACTTTTAGTTTAGACAATTCTAAGGCGCCAGAAATTGAAAAAGAATTCAATGAAAAGCATGAACAAAAAATTTCTGCATTTGGATCTGCTAATACTGCTATTGATACTAATGTTTATGGTATCAATAAAGGCGCCGGTTTAAAGCATTTATTAGCCAAATTAAACTTAACTGGTGATGATCTAATCGCATTTGGTGATGGCGGCAACGATATTGCTATGCTTGATTTTGCAAAATACTCTTATGCTATGGCTAACGGGATGCCAAGTGTTAAAGAACATGCTAAATATATCGCACCTGCCAATACTGAAAATGGTGTCTTCAGGGTCCTACAAAAATATTTAGACGCTGAGAAATAGATATACAAAAAAGGCAATGAACCTAAACGTTCACTGCCTTTTTTAATGAAATAAATTATTTGGTCAACTTTTCTGTACTTTCAAGTAATTCAGCACGTTGAGCTAAATTCATGTAAAGTCTGTTGTTTGAAACAGCGATACCTTCAATTTCACGACCAGTGTGGAATTGATAAGTATCCTTGACTTCACCATTACGAGCAATTTTAGCAATTACATCGTTAAATGCAAGATAGAAGTTGTCATTCTTAGCATCGTATGTGAAACCTTGAGTATAAGTATTTGAAACAATACCAGTCTTAGTTGCACCTACCATAGTTGGGTACCAGTTATCACCTTTACGGTTGAATTCCCAGTATTCAGTTTGGTTCTTTTGCTTGTTGTAAAGAGTTGTATACATCTTGTGATCACTTACAATAACACCATCGTGGAAGTAACGGCCTTCTGAGTCGCTACCATTCCAGCATTTGAATGTCCAAATCTTATTAATGCACATATCGCTCTTACGGATTTGAAGCAATTCTTCTGATCTATTGCTCTTATATGATGTCTTATTATCATAGTTAACTACATAAATATACTTATCAGTTGCGCCCATAGCTTGACCGTGACCAATTGGGATATATGGACTTACCTTAATATTTTTAACGTAAGAATTGAACTTCTTTTGAGACATATCAAGCAAGTATTGACCATTAAAAGCATTAGTCAAATGGTTTAAATTATAAGCAATGATGTGACCATTAGAAATTTTAGTACTGCTGAGTAAACTAGTGTAAAGCCAGCCGTCTGACATAGCAATACCTTCTGGAATATGACCTACACGGTTAATGTAATCGTCGTCTTTAATGTCTCTAGCAACACTAAGTAAAACTGGTTGGAAGAAACGAGTCTTAAAGGTCATATTACCATTATCAGTAGTGTAACTGTGCTTTGCTTTATCCGGAGCAAAGTCAGTCTTAGTTACGTAGTTAGATGAACTACCATAGTAAGTCTTCCAAGATTTTAGGTCACCACTAAATGGTTGTGCTGAAACACTATCTGCATCAGCAACGCCTTCTTTAGTACTCTTTCTTACAGTAACTTTTACAGTAGCTTTAGCACTACCATAACTATACTTAACCTTGTAAGTACCTGGTTCAGAACAATCAATTGCATCTTCAGAAATTGTAATATCTTGGGTAGGAATAACGGTTCCCATATAGTTAGTTACATAACTAACTGCATCTTCTGGAGCAAAATCAGAATGACTATTTCTTACTAAACTTACAGTCTTAGGAACAGCAATAGTGTTTCTAGTAAACCAGTTTTGGTTAACATATCCTACTTTACGGCCATTAACATAAATGCGCCAGTAGGTACCGTTGTGAGTTTTAATTCGTTGATCAGATTGAATATGAGCATATTGATAGTCACTGGCATCTGCTAACTTCTTAACAGGCTTACCATTCTTAATGCTCTTATAAACATTGTAATGTTTATTACTACCTACTTTAACCATCAAATCGTAAGAAGTACTGGTTTGAACTGGCCCCTTTTTAGCAGTTGAACTATCTTTAGCTTTGTCTGTTTTAGTAGTTGACTTAGAATTAGCGGCAAAAACAGGATTTGAATAACCCATTAATAAACCAACACTAACTGCAACAGCTGATGTTGCAGTTAAAATCTTATTTGTATATTTCAAGCTTGTCCTCCTACAATATTACAACAATATTTTACATAGTTATTATAATATATAAACAATATTCTCAAAAATACAATTTGAATACAAGTAAATCTCTTTATTTGACACTTTTATTACGAAGTGATTTAATTAGCACAGTACTTAAAAGAGTGCTAATTAATACGAAATAAATTTAGGAGGCAAATATATGCTAGTACCTACAGTTATTGAACAAACTGCTCGTGGTGAACGTGCTTATGACATTTACTCACGCTTATTAAAAGATAGAATTATTATGTTGAGTGGCGAAATTAACGACCAAATGGCTAACTCAATTATTGCTCAATTGCTTTTCCTTGATGCACAAGATAACACTAAGGATATTTCGCTTTACATTAATTCACCAGGTGGTGTAATTACTTCTGGTCTTGCAATTATGGATACTATGAATTTCATTAAATCAGATGTATCAACTATTGCAATTGGTATGGCTGCTTCAATGGCTTCTATTCTTTTGACTAGTGGTACTAAGGGTAAGCGTTTCGCATTACCTAACTCTACTGTACTTATTCACCAACCTTTAGGTGGAGCACAAGGTCAACAAACTGATATTCAAATTGCAGCTAACGAAATTTTAAAGAGTCGCAAGAAGATTAACGAAATCTTACACGAAACTACTGGTCAACCTTTGGAAAAGATTCAAAAGGATACCGAACGTGATAATTACTTAACTGCTGAAGAAGCTAAGGAATACGGTTTAATCGATGAAATTATGGTTAATAAGAAGAAGTAATCATAAATTATAATCAAAAGAGGATTTACGTGTGCAAATCCTCTTTTTTTAATCTCTCAAATTTTCAGCCAATTCATGTAACTTTTTGAATCGATGATTAACACCAGATTTTGAAATAGGTCCATCCGGAATTTGATCCGCTACTTCTTTTAAAGTTAATTCTGGATGAGCTAATCTAAAACGTGCTAAAATCTGTAACTTTTCTGGTAAGCTGTCGATTCCTTTTTCTTTTTGAATCAACTGAATATCTTCTACCTGTTTTGCAGAAGCGGAAGCCGTCTTTTTCATATTAGCTGTATCACAATTAACCAAACGATTAACCGAATTACGCATGTCTCGCATGATTCGTAAATCTTCAAAATTTAGCATAGCATTTAATGCTCCAACTACATGCAAAAAATCTCCGATTTTAGCTGCTTCTTTAAGGTAGACAATGTAACCTCGACGACGTTTCGTCATCTTAGCATTCAAATAAAAATACTCATTCATCAACTTAGCTAAATCTTCATTATGATCTTCATAAGTTGAATAAATTTCTAAATGATATCTACTAGTCTCAGGATTATTAACGCTACCGCCAGCTAAAAAAGCACCTCTAAGATAAGACATTGCACCTTCCCGTGACTTCATAATTCTCTGTGGAATTCTGGTAACTAATCCTCGAGCAGGATCCCAAATATTTAAGTTTTCCAATATTTCTTGCACGTCACGATTAAGTCGAACTAGATACTGATTATTCTTTTTTAATTTCATCTTACGAGAAACAATCAATAATGGTTCAATTCCATATGCAACTTTAATCAGTTTAAAAATTCTTCGTGCAATAGCGGGATTTTCTGTAGTGATATCTAGACTAAATTGATGATCATGAAGATTTAAAACCCCATTCATTCGCAAAAAAGCAGCTAACTCTGCTTTAGCATGCTCTGGATGCACCTCAAGCGAAGTTAGCTCCTTTTTGACTTCACTAGCATAACTAGCCATTATTTTCCTTCATTCTTTTACGTAACATTGCCTCAAATGCCAAATTCATTATTTCCTTTGCTACTTTTTCTCCATCATGAAAGACCAACCCGTGTCGTTGATCAATAAAATCATCGGTAATAACACGACAATTTTGCGCTCTCAAACCATTAAAGTCATTCTTAACAGGTTCAAGATATGCATCATAATCCTCTGGGTGAAATTTACTCATATCAATTTTAGCTCCGTTAACTAAAGCTGTATTGATATAGTTTCCACCTAAGTGACGATTGATTACCTCCACGTGCTCTGCATCGCTAAAGTGATCAGTTTCTCCACGTTGAGTCATGATATTACAAATATAAACTACTTCAGCCGGGGTTTCTCGAACCGCTTCACCTAAATTAGAAATCATCAAATTAGGCAAAATAGAAGTAAATAAACTACCTGGACCTAAGACAACTGCATCTGCCTGCATTATCGAAGCTAAAACAGGTAAAACTGCTTTAGGTGTGGCATTCGAATTAGTATCTGTTACCCAAACACGTTTGATTCTTTTATCTTTTGAGGTAATCTCCGTTTCCCCGGCTTCCGTGGTACCATCAATAAACTCGGCGTTTAACGTTAAAGGTTCGTTAGATGCTGGAAAGACGTGGCCGTCGACCTTCATCATTTTAGATAAAGATTGAACAGCATCAAAAATATTCCCATGCATTTCATTCAAAGCTGCAATGATCAAGTTACCAATAGCGTGGCCTGAGAAGAATGCATCAGATGAATCAAACCGATATTGAAAAATGTCTTTTTCTTCTTGTGGCAAATCACTTAAAGAAACTAACACATTTCTAATATCACCCGGTGGAACAACGTTAATAAAATTTCTGATAGAACCAGATGAGCCACCATCATCGGATACCGTAACAATGGCAGTAATTTCCGCATTTTGATCTTTCAATGCATTTAGAATAACTGGTAACCCAGTACCACCACCGATAACTACCACCCGCGGACGTCTGCCTTTAATTACGCGCACAATTCGCGTTTCTCCATATGACATCGCGATATACCTACTTTCTAATGTAGCGACTTACCTCACGGTGAGTTATATCAACTGGATATTTTTTGGATAAGTCACGAGCAAGTTGTTGTGCAATTGATACACTACGATGTTGACCACCAGTACAACCAATTGCAATTGTCAATTTTTCTTTTCCTTCTTTAATATAACCAGGAATAGCGGTTTCTAATAAATCCAATAATTTTTGATAGAAAACCTGTGTCTCTTCTTTATTCATTACATAATCAAAGACACGCTTATCTAATCCTGTGAATGGACGCAACTCCGGAATATAGAATGGATTAGACAGAAAACGCACATCCATTACAATATCCGCATCAATTGGCATGCCATATTTAAAACCGAATGACATTACTTCAATTGAAAATGGCTGACGCTTACGGTCACTGAAAGTATTAATTAACTTCTGTTTTAAATCTTTAGTAGATAAATTAGACGTATTAATGATGTAATTTGAACGATTTTTGATTGGCATCAAAATACGACGTTCTTCTTGAATGCCATCTAACAAACGTCCCTTACCATTATTAGCTAGTGGTGGAAGCCGTCTAGTTTCCTTGTAACGTGCTACTAACACATCATCTGAAGCATCTAAAAAGAGAATAGTAGCTTGAACGGTGCCATTATCTTCGAGTGAATTTACCTCATCTAATAAATCTGTATAAAAAGTTTTAACACGTAAATCAATTACTACTGCTACCTTATGGAAATCATTTGAATTATTAATTAAATCCCAAAAGCTTCCCAATAATGTTGGTGGCAAGTTATCAACTACGAAGTAACCCATATCTTCTAAATCATGAGCCACAACAGTTTTGCCTGCCCCACTCATTCCTGTAACAATTAATAATTGTTTCTTATCATCAGCCATTGTTAGCCCTCCTTCTGTAAATTATATCATACCGGGTGTTCCATTATAGTGCAAAAAAAAGAGACCATCGCAGCCTCTTTTTCATAATTATTAACGGTGCATAAATGCAACGACTATTTCATTGATACCAAATACTAACAACCAAAATGCAACTAACCATACTAAACTCAAAGCTGCAAAAAGTGGGTTAAAGATCAAGAAAATAGCAATAACTAAACTTAGAATGTTCAAAACTAAGTTAAAGATAAAGTATCCTGTTGAAAAGTCACGCAAGTGCCATGAAAAGGCAATTCCGACAGCTGAGTCGACAAAGAACCAAATTGCAAATAAATATGCAATGGTCAATCCACCAATATCATATGAGCATAAGAACAAAATACCCACAATGATATCTAAAATACCTGAAATAAGTGCTACCCAACTACGTGCAAAGAAAGCACGAAAACGTGAATAACCAGCAAGCCATACTAAACCTTGCAAAATTGACAAAATACCAAAGATTAATACAAATGCATGCAATCCCTTGGCTGGATGTCTAAGAAGCAAAAAAGCAACAACAACCATTAATACACCAGCGATAAATGCGCCCCAATCGAAGCCACGATTATCTCTAGAACTTGAAAAAATGTCCATTATTCGTCCTCCTTGGTGCCTATTTTACACTTATTCGAGGATAAAAACACTTACGCATTACTTTTTATTTTCCGCATCCCTAGTTAACTTAGTATCACGCTTTAAAACCGGCTTTAAATATTGACCAGTATAGCTTTCTTTCACCTCCGCTATTTCTTCAGGCGTTCCTGTAGCAACAACGTTACCGCCACCTTCACCGCCTTCAGGTCCTAAATCAATAATCCAGTCAGCGTTTTTAATCACATCTAAATTATGTTCAATTACTAGAACAGTGTTTCCTTCATCAACTAAACGCTGCAAAACTTCAAGCAAACGCTTAATATCATCGGTATGCAGACCTGTCGTTGGCTCATCCAAAATATAGAAATTCTTACCAGTTGATAATTTCTGCAATTCTGCAGCCAACTTCATTCTCTGGGCTTCCCCACCTGATAAAGTTGTAGCAGATTGACCTAATTTAACATAGCCTAAACCTACATCAACAATAGTCTGCAATTTACGTGCAATTTTAGGAATATTTTCAAAGAACTTGCATGCTTCATTAATTGTCATATCAAGCACTTGAGCAATATTCTTTTCACGATAAGTTACTTCCAAGGTTTCTGAATTATAACGACTGCCATGACAAACTTCACATGGGACATACACATCTGGCAAGAAATTCATTTCGATCTTAATAATTCCGTCACCATGACATGCTTCACAGCGGCCGCCTTTAACATTAAATGAAAAACGAGCCTTAGTATAACCTCTCATTTTAGCTTCATTTGTTTGAGCAAAAAGCGTACGAATATCATCGAAAACGCTAGTATAAGTAGCCGGATTACTACGTGGGGTACGTCCAATAGGACTTTGATCAATATCGATGATTTTTTCAATATTTTTATAGCCACGAATTGACTTATATTTACCTGGCTTAGTTGAATTATGATTTAACTTTTGCGCTAATGCTCGCTTTAAAATCATATTAACTAAAGTTGACTTACCTGAACCAGAAACACCACTCACTACGACAAATTTTCCTAAAGGAAAATCAACGTTAATATTCTTTAAATTGTTTTCTTGTGCACCGGTAATAGTGATCTTCTTACCATTACCCTTGCGGCGTTTTAATGGCACAGGAACAAACTTTTTTCCCGACAAATATTGACCAGTCAAAGACTTAGGATTTTTCTCCACTTCTTCTGGTGTACCTTGAGACATTACCTTACCGCCGTAAACGCCGGCGCCTGGTCCCATATCAATCAGATAATCGGCTTGGCGCATAGTCTCATCATCGTGTTCAACCACAATCAAAGAATTGCCTAAATCACGCATTCTCTTAAGTGAAGCAATCAAACGATCATTATCACGTTGATGAAGTCCAATTGAAGGTTCATCTAAAACATACATAACTCCTGATAAGTTAGAACCAATCTGGGTAGCCAAACGAATACGTTGAGCTTCCCCACCAGATAAAGTATTAGCAGAACGAGAAAGGGTCAAATAATCTAATCCAACGCTGTCTAAGAATGAAAGACGATCACACACTTCTTTCAAAATTGGTTTAGCAATTACAGTTTCTTGTTCACTTAATTTGACGCTCTTAAAGAAATCTAAGGATTTATTGATTGAAAGTTCAGAAGCTTCAGCGATATCCTTGTCCATTACCTTTACAGCCAAAGCTTTTTCATTTAATCGCTTACCGTGACAAGTTGAACAAGTCAGCTCTGTCATATACTTGCCCATCACATCGCGCATAAATTTGGACATTGGATGTTTATAGCGTCTTTCAACATTATCCATTACCCCTTCAAAAGGCTGGGTTGTGTCATTAACGCCAAAATCCCCTGTAACATGAAATTTCACTGGCTTAGTTGAACCGTGAAGAATCGTTTCTCTTTGCTTTTTAGTTAATTTATTAAAAGGCTTGTCCATTGGAATATCAAGTGCTGCACAAGCTTGTTCTAACATTTCAGTGTAATAATTAGACGTCTTCCATGGAGCTAACGCACCTTCTGCCAAAGTTTTGGTCTTATCAGGTACAACCAAATCTTCATCAACGGCTAAATTCATCCCTAATCCATCACAATCAGGACAAGCACCAAATGGCGCATTAAATGAAAATAGTCTTGGCTCCATTTCGCCTACTGTAAAACCACACTTAGGGCAAGCATAATATTCAGAGAAGTTAAGCATCTCCCCGCCAATAACATCAACATTCATGTAGCCATCAGATAAACGAAGAGCTGATTCAATTGAGTCAAACAAACGAGATTTAATACTATCTTTCACGATTAAACGATCCACAACAATATCAATATTATGTCGCTTATTTTTAGCTAAATTAAACTCTTCTCCAATTTCGTGCATCTCACCATCAACAATAACACGAACATATCCAGCACGTTGTACTCGTTTAAAAACTTCCTTGTGTTCACCGCGTTTAGCACGAACAACGGGAGCTAACAATTGGATTTTAGTTCTTTCGGGTAAAGACATGATTCGGTCTACCATTTGATCAACCGATTGTCGTTCAATCAAAGTTCCATCATTCGGACAAATTGGATGACCTACACGAGCCCATAAAAGACGTAAATAATCATTGATTTCGGTTACTGTTCCGACAGTTGAACGTGGATTATGTGATGTGGTTTTTTGATCAATTGAAATAGCGGGATTCAACCCATCGATTGAATCAACATCTGGTTTATCCATCTGGCCCAAGAATTGTCTAGCGTAACTAGAAAGTGATTGTACATAGCGTCTTCTACCCTCTGCATACAAGGTATCAAAAGCTAAAGAACTCTTTCCAGAACCTGATAGACCAGTAACTACTACTAATTGGTTTTTAGGAATAGTTATATCAATATCCTTTAAATTATGTTCTCGTGCACCACGAATAACGATCTTATCATTTACCATTAAAAGCTTTCCCCTTTTTTGTCTTTGGTTTTCTAGATGACTTTTGTAAATCGATAATAGCATCCCGTAAGTTTGCTGCCTCTTCAAAGTCCAACTTTTTAGCGGCTTCCTTCATCTGCTCTTGCAAATTCTTAATCATCGTCTTCTTTTGACTAGCAGTCAATTCATCGAAGTTCAAATCGGCAAAACTATCAGACTTTTTATCTTTATCATCACTTGATGGCTTCGTAATAGAAATTACATCTTGAACAGGCTTGATAATTGTCTTAGGTGTAATTCCATGTTCTTTATTAAACTCTTCTTGAATCTTACGCCGTCTCTTAGTGGCATTGATTGCGGCTCTCATAGAATCAGTAATCGTATCGGCATACATAATTACTTCACCATTTGCATTACGAGCCGCACGACCCATTGTTTGAACTAGCGGACGATACGCACGCAAAAAGCCTTCTTTATCTGCATCCAAGATAGCTACCAGTGAAACTTCTGGCACATCAATACCTTCACGTAACAAGTTAATTCCGATTAACACATCAAATTTACCTAAACGTAAATCACGCAAGATTTTCATTCGCTCAAGTGTCTTAATGTCAGAGTGCAAATATTGCACTTTGATTCCCAGATCCTTTAAGTAATCTGTCAAATCCTCTGCCATCTTTTTGGTCAAAGTAGTAACAAAGACTCGTTCATTGCGATCAATTCGTTTATTAATTTCGCCAACTAGATCATCGATCTGCCCTTCAATCGGCCTTACTTCAATCTTCGGGTCTAGTAAGCCTGTTGGCCGAATAATTTGTTCAACCTTATGATCAGTTCGCTCTAATTCATAATCACCTGGCGTAGCAGAAACATATAGTATTTGATGAACATGCTTTTCAAATTCAGATAACTTAAGTGGACGGTTATCAAGCGCTGATGGTAAACGGAAACCATAATCAATCAACGTCTGCTTACGATTGCGGTCACCATTATACATCGCACGAATTTCGGGCATAGTCGCATGCGATTCATCAATTAAAATCAAGAAATCATCAGGGAAGAAATCTAGCAAAGTATAAGGCGGTTCTCCAGCTTTTCTCCCTTCCATGTGACGAGAATAATTTTCAATTCCGTTGGTATAGCCAACTTCACTCATCATTTCCATATCATATGTAGTACGTTGCTTAATTCTCTCGGCTTCAAGTAGCTTGCCTTCGCCTTCAAACTTCTTTACCTGAATTTTCATTTCTTTAGAAATCTCTTTAAGCGCGCGCCGCAATTGTTCATCATTAGTCATAAAGTGCGTAGCTGGGAATAAAGAGATACTTTCTCTTTCACCAATTACTTCTCCAGTCAAAGAGTCAATTTCAACAATGCGATCTATTTCATCCCCGAAAAATTCGATACGATAAGCATGATTCGAATTACCAGCTGGGAAAATTTCTACCACATCGCCGCGAACACGGAAACGTCCCCGTTGAAAATCGATATCGTTGCGGTCATATTGCAAGTTTACCAAATCACGCAATAATACATTACGATCATATTCTTGACCTTCATGAATCATCAAAACGCTACGGGCATATTCTTTAGGATCACCTAAACCATAAATTGACGATACAGAAGCTACGACAATAACATCGTTACGCTCCATTAAAGCTGAAGTAGTGGCGTGTCGCAACTGATCGATTTCATCATTGATAGCCGAATCCTTTTCGATATAAGTATCGGATTGAGGAACATAAGCTTCTGGCTGATAATAATCGTAGTAAGAAACAAAATACTCAACTGCATTATGAGGAAAGAAACTTTTAAACTCGCCATAAAGTTGACCTACTAAAGTTTTATTATGCGTAATTACCAAAGTGGGCTTATTCAAGTTAGCAATAATATTGGCCATAGTAAAAGTCTTACCAGTACCAGTTGCACCCTCCAAAATTTGTTCTTTATAGCCTTTTTTAAAGCCGGCAGTTAATTTATCAATAGCCTGCTCCTGGTCTCCAGCAGGTTTAAATTTAGATACTAATTCAAATTTGCGATCTTTTTGTCGTTTAATCATGGTCAAAAACTCCTCATGAAAAAAGTTGGACCAAATTGTCCAACTTTCTAATTAGTATTTATATTTTACTACCACGAACGTGTTTTCGCACGAAATATGCCCATTTTATTTAAGAAGTTCAGCTAAAGCTGCTTGGTAGTCTTGTGCAGCCTTCTCTGCAGTTGCGATATCCTTCTTATTTACACCAACATAAGCCTTGATAACTGGTTCAGTACCTGATGGACGAAGAGCAACCCAAGTTTCATCATCTAAGAAGTACTTCAATACGTTTGATTCTGGGAATTCTTCAAGTGGTGTAACATTACCATTTTCAATAGTTTCTTTCTTCAAGAAGTCTTGAATCTTGTTAACTTTGACACCATTGATTTCGCTTAAATGTTCATCACGCAACTTGCTCATGAGGGCTGCCATCTTCTTTTGACCGCCGATACCTGGCATTTCGATAGCCTTGGTAATTTCATAAGCTACACCGTACTTCTTCCAGATTTCTTGCAAGCCATCAAAAACAGTCATGTCCTTAGAAGCATAGTAACTAGCAACTTCGGCAAACATCAATGCACCTTGCATAGCATCCTTGTCTCTAGCAAATGGTTTGAATAAGTAACCATAACTTTCTTCAAAGCCCATGAGGAACTTAGCATCGCCAGCCTTCTTCATGCGGTCAACTTCTTCACCGATATACTTGAAGCCAGTCAAAACGTGTTTAGTCTTAATGCCAAAATCTTTTGCAATCTTAAATGGTAAAGCACTTGAAACAACTGAAGTAACGATTTCATAATCGCTAGTCAACTTGCCACTTTCTTTCATATGAACAAGCAAGTAGTAAGCCATCAAAGTAGCAATTTGGTTACCAGTCAAAACTTGGAAGTCGCCATCAGATTTTCTAACAGCTGCACCCATTCTATCAGCATCTGGGTCAGTAGCAATGATTACGTTAGCATTAACTTCATCAGCTAATTTAAATCCAGGCTTGAAGACATCACGATATTCCGGGTTAGGCTTAATTGTAGTTGGAAATTCTGGGTCAATGATTGATTGACTAGGAACTGGAATTACATTGTCAAAGCCACCTTGTCTAAAGGCACGATCATAAAGCATCTTACCTGTACCATGAAGTGGTGTGTAAATAATCTTTAACTTATCAGCATTTGCTTTAACCATTTCAGGATCAACAGTTACTTGCTTTAATTCATTCAAATAGTCTTCATCAACATCTTCACCGATTAATTGCAAAGTACCATTTGCCCGTAATTCTTGGACAGGTGCTGCCTTTACACTAAAAATGTCAGTTACTTTTTGAGCATATGCAAATAAACGATCTGCGTTTTCTGGTGCCATTTGTGCACCATCTTCACCATAAACCTTGTAACCATTATATTGCTTAGCATTGTGAGAAGCAGTGATATTAATACCTGCAAAAGTATGCAAATGACGAACAGCATATGAAAGTTCAGGTGTTGGTCTTAAATCATCAAACAAATATACGTGAATCCCGTGTGCACCTAAAATACGTGCTGCATGTTCCGCAAATTCTCTTGAGTGATATCTTGAATCAAATGAGATAGCTACACCGCGCTTTTTAGCTTCTTCACCATTTTCATCAATCAATCTTGCTAAGCCTTCAGTAACTCTGCCAACTGTAAAAAGATTGATTCTATTAGTTCCGGGTTCAAGACGACCTCTCATTCCGGCAGTCCCAAAATTGATATCTTGACCAAAGGCATCTTCAATCCATTTTTCATCTTTACCTAAAGTATCTAATTGATCCTTTAAATAATCAGGTAAATTATTAGCATTTTGCCATTCTTCAAAAACTTCTTTTGCTTTCATATTTTCCTCTATTCATCAAAATAAATACGTATCGGATTTTAAAGCTGTCTTTAACTTTTTATTATCTAGTAACAATTATAAAACTTCTGCTTTATTAATTTAACGCTTTAACTACTAAAAAGTCATTTTTTTATTCCATTTTTGGCTGGAATGACTCTGTCTTTTCTGATCTATATTATTAACAATAAAAGACATGCTCATCTGAACATGTCTTTTTATCCTTATTTTATTAAAAATTAAAGGCGAATTTCTGGCTTAGGATCTCTGCCCATCATTTGCTTAATTTCTTCAGCTACATCAGTGTTTTCGTAAAGAACACGGTAAATAGCTTCACAAATTGGCATATCGATGTTCTTTTCTTCGCTAAGTTCATGAACGGCTTTAACAGTAGTTGCACCTTCTACAACTTGACCCATGTTTTCAAGAACGTAATCTAAGCTCTTGCCTTCACCGATTTGTTTACCGGCACGCCAGTTACGTGAGTTAACTGAAGTACAAGTTACGATCAAGTCACCAATACCTGATAAACCACTAAAAGTCATTGGCTTAGCACCAAAGTAGTTAACACCTAAACGAGTAATTTCAGCTAAACCTCTAGTCATAAGTGCTGCCTTAGCATCATCGCCGTAGCCTTGTCCTACTAAAATACCAGCTGCAATGGCGATAACGTTCTTAACGGCACCACCAACTTCTACACCAACTAAATCATCATTTGTGTAGAAACGAACATAATCATTTGAGAAAATCTTTTGAACTTTCTTAGCATTTTCTTCATCAGTTGAAGCACATGCAATAGCAGTTAAATCTTTTTGAGCTACATTTTCAGCATGACTTGGACCTGAAATAGCTACGATCTTATCTTCATCATTTGGATAAACTTCTTCAGTCAAGATTTCTGAAATAAGCTTCTTAGTACCTGGTTCAATACCTTTAGTTGCAGTAACTAAAAGTGGCTTAGCACCTGTCTTGTCCAATACCTTACGTACATTCTTAGCAACAATTCTTACTGCCTTAGTTGGTAAAACAAATAAAACTAATTCTGCACCATCAAGTGCTTCTTCAAGGTCTCCAGTAGCCTTAGTAGTTTCATTTAATTTCCAATCTTTCATGTAGTGACTATTGGTATGAGTTTTATTAATTTCTTCGTTAACACTATCAATGTTACCGTAAAGAGTCACATCGTTTCCGTTATCGGCTAACATTGAACCTAAAACTGAACCCCATGAACCATTACCTAAAACTGAAATCTTTGTCATTTTTTCTCTCAAACTTTCTATATTGAAATTTTTATCTAAACTAATCTCTTGTATATGGATATTTTAACCCACTGCCTTGCAAATACCACTTTGGTTTAACTACTTTACGACGATAAATCCATAAAATAATTGTTGCAATAAATAAAACCAAGCTCAGTGCCTGCGATACACGAATCATTCCAAAAGCATACAAACTATCCGTTCTCAGACCCTCGACAAAGAATCTTACTACACTATACCAAAGAAGATAAGTCATGAAAACTTCTCCTTGTTTAAAGACATGTTTTCGATGACGCAGAGCCAGAATTAAAATTAATCCTATCAAGTTAAAAAAAGACTCATAAAGAAAAGTAGGTTGATAATATGTCCCACCTATTTTCATCTGCTGAATAATAAACTCAGGCAAATGAAGACTTTGTAAAAAATGAAGGGTAGTTGGACCACCATGAGCCTCTTGATTTACAAAATTACCCCACCGACCTAAAATTTGAGCGGCCATTACACCAGGTGTAATAATATCTAGCATCAAAAAAGGTGGCAACATTCTTTTGTAACAAAAAATCAAGAGTACTATTAATCCTGCAATTAATCCGCCATAGATGGCAATTCCACCATGCCAAATAGCAATAATTTGATCTGGATGTTGAGAATAATAGCCCCATTCAAAAATTACGTAATATATTCTAGCACCTACATAGCCTAATGGCACGGCCCATAAGAGTAAATCAATAAAATCATCACTGATTATTTGTCTTTTCTTTCCTTCCTCAATGGACATCCACGCAGCAAGTACGATTGCTACGGCCATAATAATACCGTACCATTTTATGCTTAAATTTCCTAATTGAAATGCAACTGGATTAATTACCATATTAATCATTATGATGTGGTTCCTTGTTCGTATCCTCTTTTGAATGTTCTAAAATTAAACTGGTCAAATTATTATCAAAAGTTTGTGCAGCATCGTAACCCATTTGCTTAGCTCTAAAGTTCATCGCAGCTACTTCAATAATACTTTCAATGTTACGTCCGACCTTAACTGGAATATTAACCTGTGGAATAGGGACGTTGCAAAGCGTACGTGCATTTTCTTCAAAGCCTAAACGATCATAGTTAGCCTTAGGATCCCAGTTAACCAAGTTAATTACCAATTGAATCTCAGTTCTGCTCTTAACAGCACCGGCACCAAATAAGTTCATTACATCAATGATCCCGATACCTCTGATTTCCATCAAATGACGCAAAATCTTCGGAGCTTCACCTACAACAGTGTTGTGATCTTTTTGGAAGGCATCTACTCGGTCATCCGCAATCAAACGGTGGCCTCTTTGAACCAAACCTAAAGCCGTTTCAGATTTACCAACACCAGAAGCGCCGGTTAGCAGGACACCCATACCTTTAATTTCAACCAAAACTCCGTGAATACTAGTTCTTTTAGCTAAACGCGCACGTAAATATTCAGTCAAAATACTTGAAATATAGGTGGTTGATTCTCCAGTCCGCAAAATTGGAATCTGAGCTTCTTCTGCGGCTTCCGCTAATTCTTTAGGCACAGGTAAAGAACGTGATATCAAAAAGCATGGTGTAGCCTTAGTAGCCATTTTATTAAATACATGCATTCTAATATCGTGGTCTAATCTAGCAGCATATGAGATTTCAGTACGACCCAATAATTGAATACGTTGTGCAGGATAAAAATCAAAGTATCCC
Source organism: Lactobacillus sp. A27 (assembly GCF_016742815.1). Taxonomy (NCBI): domain Bacteria; kingdom Bacillati; phylum Bacillota; class Bacilli; order Lactobacillales; family Lactobacillaceae; genus Lactobacillus; species Lactobacillus sp. A27. Next base: position 55,964 of record NZ_JAEHNT010000032.1, on the reverse strand, counting down.
GTTAACTCCAATCCTGGACGATAAATATCAGAAACATATATTTCATCATCTTTAATATATTCATGTCCTTGATACACCTCAAGAATACTTTTATTGTCTTCAATTAATTTGCTTAATTTTACTGCATCGGCCATAGTTTTTTACCTCCCAACTATTTATCGATATCTTTTGTAGTCACATTTTTAGCTTGTTTGCGGGGACGGGATTGTGACTGAGTGGAATTAACATTTTTAAACCAATCATAGTAATTACCACTACTTGGCATATTATTCTTATTTTTTCTTCCCGTAAACCCAATCAACCAAATAATTGCGATTGCAATTAAAGCGACTGGCAACAATAGAATAAATGCTTTAAAAAAGACAAATAATAAACTTAATATGATTAACGCTATTAAAACTAACGTTACAATGCCTAAAAAACTCATCTTTCATTTACTCCGGATTTTCTTGACTAAGAAGCCATTGCAAATATGAATAAATAAATGGCTGCAGTTTTCCATCCATTACGCCATTAACATCTGCAGTTTCATATCCTGTGCGTAAATCTTTAACCAAGTTATATGGATGGAAAACGTAAGATCTAATTTGAGATCCCCAACCGATTTCTTTTTGATCACCTTTTAAAGCCTGCTTTTGCTTCCGCTTCTTCTCCTCTTCTAAGTGAAAAAGCTTTGCTCTCAATTCATTCATTGCAGTTTCACGGTTTTGAAGCTGCGAACGCTGAGCCTGAGAAGTAGTCACAATGCCTGTAGGCAAGTGAGTAATTCTTACCGCACTAGAAGTTTTGTTAATGTGCTGTCCACCAGCACCACTAGAACGATAAACATCAACTCGTAAATCTTTAGGATCAATATCAATTTGAATACTGTCATCTATTTCAGGAATCACTTCTACTGAAGCAAAAGAAGTGTGCCGTCTTTTGGCCGCATCAAAAGGTGATATTCTAACCAATCGGTGAACTCCATTTTCTGATTTGAGCATCCCATAAGCATTTTTGCCGCTTATTCTAACGCTTACGCTCTTAAGTCCAGCTTCTTCACCAGGTTCATAATCATTAATCTCAAACTTAAAACCTGCTGCATCACAATATCTTTGATACATCCGGAAAAGCATTTGACCCCAATCCATCGCTTCAGTACCACCGGCACCTGGGTGGATTTCAAGGAGTGCATTATGACTATCGTATTTACCTGATAACAATAAGTCTAATTCATAATTATGAAACGCTTCTTGCAGATTTTTTAAATCAGTTTCTACTTCTTGATGCAAATCTGGATCTGGTTCTTCACGTAAAAGTTCAAGCGCAGTGGTTTCATCTTCATAGCCCTGTTGCAATTTCAAAAACGAATCACGTTTTTCTTTTAACAGATTATTGTCACTAATTAATTTTTGCGCTTTCTCTTGATCATTCCAAAAATCCGGTTCAGCCATCTTTGCTTCATTTATTTCGATGCTTTCATCAATTGCATCTAAGTCAAAGAGACCCCCTAAAGTGATCTAGGCGTTTCTTTAATTCGTCTAGCACACTTTGAATTTCACTAATTTCCATTTAAACTCAATTCCCTTTACTAATAATTGCAAAAAAAGGGAAGCTGTTAACTCCCCTCTTTCTTTATTAACGACTAAGATTTTGTCTAATTTCAGCCTTCATGAACAAACGAGTTACATCAAATTCAATATTTGAAATCATTTCTTCAAACATTCTGTAACCAGAATCTTGATATTCAACAAGTGGATTAAGTTGTCCATAACCACGAAGTCCAATTGATTGACGCAATTGATCCATTGCATCAATGTGATCAGTCCAGCGATCATCAACAACACGTAAGATAACAACTTTTTCGAATTCAAGCATTTGACTAGGATCGCCTAATGCCTTTTCCTTATCTTCAAAGTTCTTTTCCACAATGTCGTATAACTTCTTCTTTAAGTCCTCGACACTAATAGTCTTAAAGTCAATTGAATCTGTAACTTGTTCAGAAGTTAAACTTGAAGAAATAAAGTCGCGCAATGAATCAAGACGCCATTCGCTTCTATCGCCTTGAGTAAACATATCAACTTGACTATCAATTGTACGGTGAATCATCGGAACTAAAACATTCTTTAATGATTTATCAGCATTAATTACTTGCATTCTTTCACCGTAAATAATTTCACGCTGAATACGCATAACATCATCGTATTGCAAAGTTTGCTTACGAGTATCGTAGTTGTTACCTTCAACACGCTTTTGAGCTGATTCAACTTGGCGAGTGATTAAACGACTTTCAATTACCTTATCATCATCATTGTCTGATAAACGATCCAAGAAGTCTTTAACACGGTCTCCACCGAAACGCTTCATCAAGTCATCTTCAAGTGATAAGTAGAAACGAGTGTAACCTGGGTCACCCTGACGACCAGAACGACCACGAAGCTGGTTATCAATACGACGTGATTCGTGACGTTCAGTACCAATTACGGCTAAACCGCCAAGTTCCTTAACACCAGGCCCAAGCTTAATATCAGTACCACGACCAGCCATGTTAGTAGCGATAGTAACAGCTCCACGTTGACCGGCATTCATAATAATTTGAGCTTCTTTTGCGTGATTCTTAGCGTTTAAAACAGCATGTGGAATACCTGCTTCATCAAGCAAATTACTCAATCTTTCTGAACTCTCGATGGCTACAGTACCAACTAGCACAGGTTGACCTTTAGCATGGCGCTTCTTAATTTCTTCAACTACAGCATGGAATTTTGAATCCAAAGTTGGATACAAAATATCAGGCATATCTTTTCTAGCAATTGGACGGTTAGTTGGAATTGTGATTACCTGCATATTGTAGATTTCACGAAATTCTTCTTCTTCAGTCTTAGCAGTACCAGTCATACCAGATAACTTCTTGTACATTCTGAAGAAATTCTGGTAAGTAATTGTAGCTTGCGTCTTTGATTCTTCTTGAATCTTAACGCCTTCCTTAGCTTCAATTGCTTGGTGTAAACCGTCTGAGTAACGACGTCCTTCCATTACACGACCAGTGAATGAGTCAACGATTAAAACTTCGCCGTCTTGAACAACGTAATCGATATCCTTAAGCATGATGTAGTTAGCACGAAGAGCTTGATCGATGTGGTGAACCAACTTTTGGTTTTCAACATCATATAAGTTTCTTAAACCAAAGTGCTTACATGCCTTTTCAATCCCAGTTCTAGTAAGAGAAATGGTCTTGGTTGGCCAATCGATCTTATAATCGCCATGATCTTCGTCATCATCTGCATCGTCATCGCTCTTATCTTCAGATAAAGTCTTAACAAAGCGATCTGCACGAATATAGTCACTATTTGCTTGTTCAGCTTCACCAGAAATAATCAAAGGTGTTCTAGCTTCATCAATCAAAATTGAGTCAACTTCGTCGATGATGGCGTAATTAAGTGGACGTTGTACCATTTGCTCTTTATAAACAACCATGTTGTCACGCAAATAGTCAAAGCCTAATTCTGAATTAGTTGAATAAGTAACATCACAATTATAAGCTTCACGCTTTTCATCTGGAGACATTGAATTTAAGTTCAAGCCCACAGTTAAACCAAGCCACTTGTAAAGTTGACCCATTTCCTCTTCGTCACGACTTGAAAGGTATTCGTTAACAGTAACAACGTGTACACCCTTGCCTTCAAGCGCATTTAAGTATACAGGCATGGTTGCTGTCAAAGTCTTACCTTCACCAGTCATCATTTCGGCAATGTTACCATAGTGAAGTGCAATACCACCTAAAATCTGAACGTGGAAAGGATAAAGACCAAGCACACGCTTGGCACCTTCACGAGCAACAGCAAATGCTTCTGGCAAAAGATCATCTAAGCTTTCACCCTTCTTGAGTCGTTCACGGAACTCAGGAGTTTTAGCTTGTAATTGCTCATCAGTAAGCTTGCTCATTTCATCGGCATAGCCTTCTACCTTGTTGGCATATTTTTCGAATTTCTTAAGTTCTCTTTTATCGTCGTTATATAATTTCTTTAAAATATTTACCATTAAATCGGTCCTTATATATCGTAAAGTCTAAAAATACAGATTAATTTTAACATGATTATTTACAAATTTAAAATATTCCAAATAAAAACCTCGCGTTTATCTCACGCGAGGTTTGACACTAGTAATTATTTTACCTTAATTATTCGTTAGTTTCAATTAAACCATAACGACCATCGTTTCTGCGGTAAACAACACTAGTACCATTGGTTTCAGCATCTTCAAATACAAAGAAATCATGTTCCAACATGTCCATTTGTAAAATTGCTTCTTCTGGATCCATTGGCTTTAAGCTTACACGCTTGTTACGAACGATATCAAATTCGCTAGGCTTCTTTTCTTCTTGAGGTTGTTCCACAAAGAAATCTTGTAAACCTTTTTCACGACTCTTTCTGTTTACACGAGTCTTGTACTTTCTAATTTGACGTTCAAGTTTCTCTGAAACGAAGTCAATGCTACGATACATATCGTCCGTGGTTTCTTCTGCTCTCAAAACTAAGTATGGTAAAGGAATAGTAACTTCGACCTTAGCAGAGCGGTCACGGTAAACTCTTAAGTTTACGTGTGCGATCACGTCTTGACTTAATTCAAAATATTTTTCTAATTTATTTAACCGTTTTTCAACATAACTTCTTAAAGCGTCAGTTACTTCAATATTTTCTCCACGAACATTGTACTTTAACATATAAGATTCTCCTTTCACCGCAAAGCGGTTTTTTCTTTACAAATACATTATACCAAAAAATGAAAGCGTTTCATAACAAATCTAACGACAAATTGAAAAGCTTTCAATATGCATCCCTGGAAACCTTGATTTTAAGCAATCTCGTGCATGATAAAGCGTCCGTCCAGTAGTATAAATATCATCTAATAGCAACACTTTCCCTGTCTGTATATTTTCTTTTATTTTTATAGTTTTATCAATAAAAAAGCTTTGGGGCGTTTTTAGCCGCTCCTCTTTGTTTTTCTCACCTTGAGCATGACTACCTTCTTTTTTAGCTAAAAGCGGCGTAAGGGACACAATATCTCCATAAACAGCCGAAATTGTATCGAACTGTCTCTTAACCTGGTGCCCAGGTGAGGTAGGCACAGGAATATAATAATCAAACTCCGTTTTAGATAAATAGTCCCAGCTTAATTCTTGCAATACTTCCCGTAAAACATAATCTCCTCTTCGCTTATACGCCACCATCAAATCATGAAAAGCAGAATTATACCGATATAATGCAGAATTATGCAAAACTTCACCTTGATATATCTTTTGCCACTTTTTACAATCACTACAAATAATCCCTTGCTCCATCATTTTCGAACATACTGAGCAACGATTTCCCGTCAATTTTTCAAATTGATTCAAACAATGAAAGCAAATCTTAGGCTGCCTAAAATTTTTTAATGAGAAAATTTGGGCAAATTTAATTGGAGGAATAAATTCTTGCTCACATAATAGACATTGTCTCATTTATTCATCCCCTTAATTTGCTTGATACTGCTGCGAATATTTTTAGTGTAACGATGATAGCAATATAGCACTAAACCTGTTTTGTCTTCTTTCGCTCTACCCACTCGTCCCGCAATTTGCACTAAACTTGCGGCAGTATAAATAGGATCATCGGCTGCAACAATAATTACCCAAACATTTTTAAAAGTTACTCCACGTTCCAAAATCGTAGTAGTCAAAAGAATGTCATACTTTCGCTCTCTAAAAGCCGCAACTTTTTCTATTCTTTGAGAATCTTGTGCATGCACTCCAACGATTTTCACGTTATTATCTTTCAACTTCTTTTTTAAAGCTGCCAAATAGATCGGAATTTGTTCAATTCGAGGTACAAAAATTAACAAGGGATGCTCGCTTCTTACTACCTTTTTTACTTCGGCAAGCAAATTAGCGTGAATTTGTCCTTTTTTATTTAAAAACGGCTTAATAAATAATTTCTCCCTTGGTACCGGTAAAAGTCCACCATGAAATCTCCGATTGAGCTTTAAGATTTCAATTTTTCCCTGCTTAACCTCTTCTAATAAGTCTTCTGTCGGCGTGGCTGTTAAATACACGCGCACTCCATCTTTTTTTACGGCATTTTTAGCTGCAAAATGCAATTGATCATTTCCCACATAAGGAAACGAGTCTACTTCATCAATCACTAACAAATCAAAAGCTTCATAAAATTTCAATAACTGATGCGTAGTACAAATTGTCAATTGATCCAAATTTGGTTCTTGGTATTCTCGCCCGTGATATTTGCCAATCTCAATTTCCGCAAAAGCTGCTTCAAATCGTGGAAATAGTTCATTAACCACGTCGATTCTGGGTGTGGCAATACATGCACGTTTTCCATTCTTCATGCACTCCGCAATTAGCTGAAACAGCATCTCGGTCTTTCCTGCACCAGTTACCGCATGAACTAAGCTGCTTTTCTTTTGTTTAAAATTTAAAACTAAATTATCTGAAATTTTTTGTTGCAACGTAGTCAGCTGCCCATTCCAAGTCATTCCACCATTCGGTAACTTTGAAAATTGGCTCGCATTTTGACAGTGAACCAAAACATCTCCCTCATTTGCTCTTCCTAAACCAATACAAGCACGGCAGTATAATTTGCCACTTGGTAATTTACATTCGACTTTACTGCCACATCGGTTGCACAACCCATTTTCAATTACCGGAACTTTGCTACAATCTTCAAGTGTGCTAGAATCCTTTTGATTAACAATCCATTGACGACCCGATAATAGAGTTAAATCTTCCATATTTTTCACCTCTATTATCTATTACGCAAAAAGAGGCGATTTTTTTGTCAAAAGAAGAAAATTTTTTAACTATTAAAGAAAATGGCGCTGCTGAACTAGTAATCAAAAAGAGTAAATTTATTGCTAACATGGCACGAACCACTACTACAGATGAAGCAAATGAATTCATCCAGGAAATTTCAAAGAAATATCGTGACGCTACCCACAACACATTTGCCTATACTATCGGTTTAAATGATGATCAAGTAAAAGCAAGTGATAACGGTGAACCTTCAGGCACAGCTGGCATCCCCGAATTAAAAGCGCTGCAATTAATGAACTTAAAAAATATCACTGTCGTTGTAACCAGATATTTCGGTGGCATTAAGCTCGGTGCAGGTGGCTTAATTCGGGCTTATTCCAATAGCGTAACCAACGCTGTAGAAAAAATTGGCGTGGTTAAACGTGTCCTGCAACAAGAACTTATTTTCAGCGTGCCTTATAATCGGTTTGATGAAGTTGATCATTACCTTAAGACGAATAAAGTCTTCATAGCTGATACTGAATACGGTGTAGATATCAAAATTCATATTTTTTTAGATATAGATGATCAAGAACAAACAAAAAAAGATTTGACCAACCTTTTGGCTGGTCAAATCAGTTTCACTAATGGTGAAAAACGCTACAACGAACTTCCAGTTGAACAAAATAATTATCATGAACAATAAAGAGTTTGGCTAATAACCAAACTCTTTATTTTGTATTCTTTTTATTTTTTAATTGGTCAGGCTTCTCGTCGCCCAAATGCCAAACTTCAACTGTAGGATCAGTTTTGCTTTTTTGATTAATGATTTTCTGGATAACATGCATTAATGGATGATACTTTTCACCCAACAAGCCGATTGATTCCACAAAATATTCAAGTGCAACCAACAATCCCAGAATTAATAACCATGTTCCCCAAGCCGGAGAAAGCAAGAATAATAATGAGATGAAAGAAAAGACCAAAGACAATGCATAGATCGTTAAAACCGTTTGTCTATGAGTTAATCCCATTCTCATCAATTGGTGGTGCAAGTGGTGTTTATCCGCCTCTGAGATAGGTTTTTTATTTAATTTTCTCCGAATCATGGCATAAACCGTATCGGTGATTGGCACACCTAAAATTATGATCGGTACTAATAAAGAAATAAAAGTTACATTCTTTAAACCTTTCAGTGAAAGAACCGCAATCATAAATCCAATATATAATGCACCTGTATCTCCTAAAAAGATCTTAGCTGGATGGAAATTATATGGTAAAAAACCTAATAAACATGCGGCTAACATAAAACAAGCTATAGGCACATATAGCTGATGCGTGTGTAAAAAGAAATATCCTACGATTCCCATGGTCGTTAGAGAAATCATTGATACCCCATCTGCTAGCCCATCCAGTCCATCAATCAAATTGACTGCATTAGTTAAAGCTAATATCCAAAAAATGGTAATTGGAAAACTCCACCAACCAATATTAACTTCGTGCGTGACAAAAGGAATTTTTAAGACATTCATTCGAATACCTGCCAAGAAATAAATGATCAATGAGGCAATAAAAATGCCGAACATTTTTTGTCTAGGCTTTAATTCAAGAATATCATCTATCAATCCCGTCAACACAATTACACTTGAAGCTAATAAAATCGAAAAGATTTCATGGGTAGGAAATTGCTCTCGTAACAGTACAAATGCACCGATATTAAAAGTAACGAAAATTCCTAATCCCCCGATAGTAGGCATTGGCTTCTTATTAACCCTACGTGCATTAGGATTATCAACAGCTCCCAATACGAAAGCCAAACGCCGAATAAACGGCGTAATAGCCGCCGAGATAATTACCAATAAAAATAATTCAACAATGATTTTAAACATATTTGGCTACTTTCCTTATTTACTCGTTCTAATTATACAAGTAGAGTCGGTTTTGCACAAATAACAAAAAAGGTTTGAAACTTTTAATTTCAAACCTTTTTAAATTTATTTAGCGATCGCTACAACTCGTTTTTCACGGATAACAGTAATTTTAATATTACCAGGATAATCAAGTTCTTTTTCAACCTGATTACGAATATCCCGTGCCAAAATAACTGTACGATCATCTGAAATTTCATCAGGTTCTACCATCACGCGAACCTCACGTCCCGCTTGAATGGCATAAGCCTGCTTGACACCTTGATAGCTCTTAGCTATCTTTTCTAATTCGGTCAAACGCCTGATGTAATTTTCTAGACTCTCACTTCTTGCACCTGGTCGAGCTGAAGAAATCGTATCTGCTGCAACTACAAGTTCAGCAATAAACGATAACTTAGGCACATCACCATGGTGTGCAGCAATCGCGTTAACTACAACATCGGATTCATGATATTTACGGGTCAACTCTACACCAATTTCTACGTGTGAACCTTCAATATCATGATCGATGGCTTTACCAATATCGTGTAATAATCCCGCGCGAACTGCTAATTTTTCATCTAGACCTAATTCGGCAGCCATAGTACCAGCTAATTTACCAACTTCAATTGAGTGTGACAAGACATTTTGCCCATATGAAGTACGATACTTGAGTCGTCCAAGCGTCTTAACGAGTTCTGGATTCATACGGTGAATTCCAAGTTCCATTAAGGCACTTTCACCAGCTTCATAAATATCGTCATTAACTTCTTTACGAGCTTTATCAACCATTTCCTCAATTCTAGCTGGATGAATTCTCCCATCCTTAATCAAACGTTCCATTGCTCTCTTCGCAATTTCACGTCTAATTGGATCGAAGCCACTCAAAGTTACAACCTTTGGTGTATCATCAATAATTAAATCAATACCAGTTAAAGCTTCAAATGAACGAATATTGCGACCTTCACGTCCAATAATACGTCCCTTCATCTCTTCATTTGGTAGATCAACAACAGACACGGTGGTTTCTGCTACAGTATCTGCTGCACTACTCTGAATTGCATCAACTATAATTTGGTTAGCATAATGATCAGCTTTCGCTTTAACTTCTTCATTACTATTTCTAATCAATTCGGCACGTTCTTTAACAAGCTCATCAGATAATTTATTAAGCACAATCTTTTTTGCTTCTTCTTTATCCAACTTAGCTACGTCATAAAGCTTTTGCCGTCTAGCTTCAACTAATTCATCAGCTTCAGTTAATTTTGCCTTTAAGCTAGTATCTTGCTGCTTTAATTGATCTTCCTTTTGAGTGAGTCCAGCTTCTCTTTCATCTAACAAAGAATTTTTGTGATCTAAAGTATCTTCACGTTGCTTTAAACGATTTTCTTGACGAGCTAAATCATCCTTTTTTAAATTTAACTTGTCTTCAGTCTTTTGCTTATAATCACGAATTTGTTCTTGAGCTTCAAGAATTTTTTCTTTCTTAGTATTTTCAGCACTTTGCTTAACAGCTTCTGCTGCTTGCTTTTGTGCATTAACCTCTGCTTCTACCGCAGCTACTTGTGCTCGAGCATCGGCTAAAATATGATCAGCATCATTTTGTGCATTCTGAGCTTTTTGTTCCCAAGAATGTTTACGAATAGCATAGCCAATCACTGTACCCACCAAAATTGAAACAATGGCAGTTGCGACGGGAATCATAATAATTGTATTCATGATTACTATCGCCTTTTTTTAGAATTATTCACACCACTTTTATGATAAAGAACCTGTTGGTCCATGTCAATCCACAAGAAAAAACCTTGGAACATAATTCCAAGGTAAAAATCATTTTTATTTATCATCAGTTGTCTTTTTAGCTTCGGCAGACTTCTCTGCTTGAGCCTCTTCACGCTTTTCCTTTATTTTTTCAGGATCTTCACGATCAGCTACTGACTTCTCATCAATACCATATGCCTGACGAACTTGTTGTTGAATATCTTGATAAATATCTGGATGATCTTCAAGATATTTCTTAGCATTTTCTCGTCCTTGGCCGATACGATCGCTCTTATATGAATACCATGATCCAGCCTTATCAATGATATCCTTGTCAGCAGCCATATCAAGTAATTCTCCACTTTGAGAAATACCTTTACCATACATGATATCTACTTCTGCTACCTTAAATGGTGGGGCAACCTTGTTCTTTACAACTTTAATCTTGACGCGGTTACCAATTACATCACCAGATTGCTTAATCTGTTCTGCTCTTCTTACTTCAAGTCGAATAGTTGAATAAAACTTAAGGGCACGACCACCAGGTGTAGTTTCAGGGTTACCAAACATAACCCCAACTTTTTCACGAATCTGATTAATGAAAATTGCAATAGTCTTAGTCTTGGAAATTGTTCCTGATAACTTACGCAAAGCTTGACTCATTAATCTAGCTTGAAGACCAACATGGGCATCCCCCATTTCGCCTTCAATTTCTGCACGTGGAACTAAAGCAGCAACAGAGTCGACAACCACAATATCAATAGCACCACTAGAAATTAAAGTATCAGCAATTTGTAGTCCTTCTTCACCAGTATTAGGTTGAGACAAAATAAGTGAATCAATGTCTACACCTAAAGCTTCAGCGTATGCTGGATCCATTGCGTTTTCAGCATCAATATATGCGGCTGTACCACCACGTTTTTGCACTTCAGCTACTGCATGAAGAGCAACAGTAGTCTTACCAGATGATTCAGGTCCATATACTTCAATAATACGTCCCCGAGGATAGCCACCAACACCAATAGCAGCATCTAAAGCAAGTGAACCTGTTGGAACTGTTGAAATTTGAGTATCGGCCTTCTCACCCATACGCATAACAGCACCTTTGCCAAAGTTCTTTTCAATTTTCTTGAGCGCTGCATCTAAAGCAGCCTTTTTTTCATCTTTGGGCATGTTTTCCTCCTAAATTTTTGTACTCAGTAATTATACTTTGATCATTATCTACTTTGCAAGCAATATACAAACTAACGTTCAAAGTATTTAGCCTACACTATTAAATACGCAAAAAAAGGTAATTTTTTTTTGAGAAAATAAAAAAGAAGCAATTTTATGCTTCTTTTAATTTATCTTTAATTTTACATGGATCCTTTGAATACGCCCCATGATTGGTGGAAGTAGTCGTAACCTGAGTAAATAGTAAAGATCAATGCAAGGTAAAGTAAAATTGTACCGATATACCAGAAGTTACCGATCAATAAGAAGATGATTGATAACATTTGGCAAGTAGTCTTGATCTTACCAGGCATTTTAGCTGCCAAAACTTGTCCCTTGTTTTCAGCTAAAATCAAGCGCAAACCAGTAACTGCTAATTCACGACAAACAATGATTGCAACAACCCAAGCTGGAGCAAGCTTCAATTCAACTAAGAAAATAAATGCAGTCATAGTCAACATCTTGTCTGCCAAAGGATCAGCAAACTTACCAAAGTTGGTAACCATGTTGCGTGAACGAGCAATATGACCATCAAACCAGTCAGTAGCTGAAGCTACGGCAAAAACAATAGCTGCAATTACCCAGCTCCAAACAACAGTTGAACCAGCGGCTTCAGTATGAGCATCCCCACCGAAAATTATAATTAACATAAATATTGGAATTAAAAAGATTCTAAAAACAGTAAGTTTATTAGGTAAATTCATTCTTCTTATTTTCTCCTAAGCTTTAATTACCATTATTTTCATCACCGCTGCCACCATTATCATTTCCACCGGCATTGTTATTTTGCGTAGTGGTTGTTGATGATTGAGTAGCTGATGATTGTTGTGTTTGACTACTTTGTCTTGTTTGACTGCTTTGAGCAGCTGATGATTGTTGGTGACTAGTTTGAGTGTTGTGTCTAGTAGTAGAGCTGCTCTGAGTTTGATTTTGAGTAGTAGTATTACTGTTATTAGTATTATTATCGCTAGTCGTTCCATTTTGACTAGTATTGTCATCAGTATGATGAGTAGTAGTCTTCTTAGCCTTTCCAATTAACAAAGTAATTGTTCTGTAGCTATTATTAGGTACGTATGGAACCTTCTTGCCACCGATCTTAATCGAACTACCATTATCATTACCCAAGGTAATTACAACTCGTTCAGCGTTTGAAGGTAAAGTAAGGGTATGCTTTTGCTTAGCAATTAAAGTTCCTTGCCAGCTATTTGCATTGCCATTAATTTGTACTCCCGCAGAAGTATTTTGAGTTGAACCTGCCTTAACAACTAAACGACGATTCCTCTTAAGACCAAGGACACGGTATTCATTGTCATTAATCTTTTTAATCTTAACTGTATTTACAGCAACCGGCTTAGTCTTCTTAGAAGATGACGATGATGTCTTCTGTGATGATACAGTTACGCCGCTGTTATCAGTATCATGATGCTGACCACTTGATGAAATACGTGCATACAATACGTATACAACTAAGATTACGATAATTACACCTAATGCGATTGCGATTCTTGGCAAGTAATTCTTCCACAAATTCTTCTTGTTATTTGTGGTTTCACGAACCTCTTCGCTCTTATTATCAATTGAATTCTCTACATATTCATCAGGATCCGCTTCTGGAACATCCTCATGATAGTCACTGAGTAATTCTTTCCCATCTAATCCAACTACTTGAGCGTATTGTCGAATAAATGCCCTAACATAAAAGTCACCAGGAAGCTTATCAAATTCATCCTTTTCAATTGCTGTTAGATATCTACTTTGAATCTTAGTTGCTTTTTCGATATCTTCAATTGAAAGTCCCTTTGCCTCTCTAGCACTCTTTAATTTCTCTCCGATGTCTGCCATATTAACCTCTTCAAAATTAAATTTAACAAATTGAGTATACCATAAAATTTCGTTTACAACTTCTTAGTTATAAAAGCCAGCCTCCAGTAACATAAATTGTTTGACCAGTAAGGTAACTGCTTCGTTCATTCAGCAACACTTTGATCCAATATGAAATATCTTTTCCATCAGCCCAACGACCAACAGGAATCTCTTCTTGAACTTTCTCAATAGTATCTTCTGAAAAAATACTGTTCATATTAGTCTTTACAGCACCTGGTGCAATTACATTAACCGTCAAATTATTTGATGCTACTTCACGTGCATAAGCCTGCGCAAAACGACTTAACCCACCTTTAGTGGCACTATATACCGATTCCAGAGCACTACCGTAGCCTCCATAAACCGAACCTAAGTAAACGATTCGACTAAAACCTTGTTTCATTAGCTGCGGCTCCAGTAATTTAGTTAATTTAATGGGTACAGTCAGATTGATTTTTATTAATCTTGTAATATTATCAAGATCTTCATCCCCTAGAAAGCCGTAATTAGTGACCCCTTGAGCAAAAACTGCTGCATTAACCGGCAATAAATTTTGGACAAATTCACTTAATTGTGCATCATCAACTTCAAAATCTAACTTAATCGGCATAAAATCCTGGTCAGGATATTTAGTAAACAACTTTTGACCTAATTCTTCAGCAACTTCCTTTTTGGAATTGTAATGCAAATAAAGAGACCAGCCATCTTCAGCCAAATCACGACAAATTGCTTGTCCTATGCCACCTGTAGCACCGAATACAATTGCACGCTTCATTTATTGCTCCTCCTTATCAGAGTTTAAATAAGCCGAGCAAATAGTGCTATCTTTCATCAGCTTTTGACAAATTTGATCGAATTCTTCAAAGCCCATCGTCTGCAACTTTAATAAATTAAGTTGTAAATCTTCATGGTCAAGATTTTCTTCAATCATTTCAATTGCAAAATATGAAAGATTATTCATTGTCCGAATAGTACGGGCCAGCCATTCTTTCTTCTGCAAAACAAAATTCTCTTTAATAAAACGATATTGCTCAGAATTAAGATCTATAGGTTGGGTTAAAACGCGTTTAATCTCCTCAATTATTCTTTGATTATCTGCACTAACTCCAAAAATAGTAGCAAAATCGCCTTGTCTAGTATAGTTAACTGAAATTTGCAAAGGATTAGCCAACAGCTTTTCCTTGCGCATTTTCTCAAACCAAGGACTCATCACGCTTAATTTTGATTCTAACATTATTTCTAGCAGAATTTGAGTCAAATCAGAACTAGATAATACTTTCTTAAAGTTTTTAAATCGAATACCCAATCCAAAAGCTTTTGAATTTCCTTTAGCTTGCAAAACTTGATCTGAAAGCTCACCCACTGGTTGAGAAACCGGAGTCGAAACATCTTTACGATCAGCTAGATACTTAGCTTGCAATTTACCTACTTGACGCAAAATGGTTCGAACTTGATTATCCGAAAAATCACCACAAGCAACAAATTGCATTTTAGTAGGCACATAATTTTCAGTATAAACCTTAGTCAAATTTTGCTTGGTTACCTGATTAATCGATTCTTTAGTCCCAACTACTTCGGTCCCTAAATTGGAATTACCAAACATGCTCGTCATAATGGCATTGTTTACTTTCCACATCGGATCATCCTGGTACATTGCCAATTCTTGCTCAATTATAGGAGCCTCTTTGGCAATATTTTGTTTAGTAAAATATGGCTCGCCTACTAATCTAAACAACAGATCAATCATCTTGGGGGTGTGTTCAATCCCGCTGCAATAAAACATAGTTTCATTGAAGGAGGTAAATGCATTAACATCTGCGCCAATTTCCTCAAATTGTGAAGAAATATCTCCATCTTTTTTAGCAAATAATTTATGTTCCAAAAAGTGGGCAGAACCCGCTACTTTTTGGGGATCACTACTGCCGAAATCAATAATAATACCAAAAAAGCGTTGATAAAAATGGGGCTTCAGGATAATCTCGGCTTTAAAACCAGATTTATATTCTCTTTTAATAATTTTTGGTGTAATCATTTTAAAATATAGCTTTCATTAAAGAATAAATTTTGAACAAAACTGACTAATTGATGAGTTGTGACCTTTTTAATAGCAGTCTCTCGATCAAAATCTAAATAGTCTGAAAATAATTCTCCTCGAAAGGCTTGACCCATTTGCCAATTTTGACTGTCTAAACCAATTTTAGTATTTCTATACAAGGCCTTTTGAGCTTTCTTAAAAAGTTCTTCATCTACATTACCAGCAGCCAAATTCTCTATTTCATTTAATATCACTCGCTTAGCAGATTCTACTTGATCGGGATCCAATCCAGCATTAATTAAAAACAGAGAATTATTAGCAAAACAGCTAGCCTCGACAGCATAAGCTGCACCTAATTCTTCACGAATTTTACTAAACAACTTAGATGATTGGTCTCCTGCTAAATATTGACTTAAAAGTAAGCCTACAATTTGTTCCTGATAATTAATTGTATGATTAATGCCAAAGCCCATTAACAATTGTGCTTGCGCATTGCCTTGTTCATCAACTTTTTCAATTAAGTTTTTGTTAGCAGGAATAGTTAAGCCAGTGGTTTGGAAATTTTTTATAATACCAGCCTGGGTGAAATAAAATTTAGCTAGTTTAGTCATTAACTGGTGGTCACGTCCCATGCCAATTACGGCTACAGGGACATCACGCAGACTCTCAATGTAACGATTTACCTCATCTACAGTAGCATTTTGTATTTCATCAATTGGTCCCATAAAATTCTCAGCATAATCTGGCTGATCCCGGTACCATAATTTAAAGAATTGATCGATGGCATAATTGGCAGGCTGCTCCATTAACTCGCGATAATCATCTTCTAGTTGTCTTTTCGCATAGGCCAACATCTCCGGAGTACAATCTGGCTTAGTAATAATTTCGCTAATAGTTTGAATTATTTCTTGACATACATACTCTGGATCCAGTACTTCAGTTGGTTCAACAAAATTTGCATAATAAGTCAAAATTATTTCTTTACCAAAAAGCTGAGGCATAATATCCAATTGCAAATCATATAAATCGGCCAATCTTCGAGTCTGCTCCGCAATTTGTGGATATAACATACTGGTGTTTGACTGCAAACGTGATAGCAAGCTTGCAAAAGCTAAATTGTGACTTGTCAGCGGTAAACGCAAAAAACAGCCCAACGCGGCTGTTGTAAATTTCTTATTTTTCCTAATTGTAATATTAGTCATTAGCATTATTTCCATTACCTTCATTCTTTACTGGTGGGACTAATACTTGACGTGGCTTTGAACCTTCAGAAGGTCCCACAATTCCTTTAGCTTCCATCTCATCCACGATTCTTGCAGCCCGATTATAACCGATCCTAAAACGTCTCTGCAACATAGATACGCTTGCTGTTTGCTGACGACGAACCAAATCAACAGCTTGATTATAAAATTCATCTTCCGGTTCATCGTTTCCATTATCAGAAGCCGATGAGCTTTCGCCCTTTTTAGGAATCATAGTCTCATCATAGTCAACTTTTTGTTGTTTCTTTACCCAATCGATTACACGTTCAACTTCATCACTCGCAATATAAGCACCTTGAATACGTTCAGGTTTTGAAGCACCAATTGGCATATAAAGCATATCACCACGACCTAGAAGTTTTTCAGCTCCTGTTTGGTCCAAAATAGTTCTAGAATCTACACCACTAGATACAGCAAAAGAAATACGAGATGGAACATTGGCTTTAATTAAACCAGTAATAACATCTACACTTGGACGCTGAGTAGCTAAAATCATATGAATTCCGGCAGCTCGAGCCATTTGTCCTAGTCGAACTATTGCTCCTTCAACATCATGGCCACCAACCATCATCAGGTCACTAAGTTCGTCAACCACTACTAAAATATACGGCAATGGCTTCATTGCAGGCTTAGATTTATCCTGATTATTTTCAGCGACTTTTTGATTATATTCGCCCATGTTGCGAACGCCACTTGCCGCAAATAACTTATAGCGGCGTTCCATTTCTTTAACTACTTTGCGCAATGCATTAGAAGCCAATTTAGCATCTGTTACAACCGGAATTAACAAGTGTGGTACTCCGTTATAAACAGAAAGTTCTACCATTTTAGGATCAATTAAAACTAGCTTTACATCTTCTGGTCTGGCTTTCATCAAAATACTTGCCAAAATAGTGTTGATGGCAACAGACTTACCAGAACCAGTAGACCCAGCTATTAATAAGTGTGGCATTTTTGCCAAATTAGCGGAAATAGTACTTCCAGTAACGTCTTTGCCTAATGGCACATTCATTGGATCCTTTTTTGCCTTTGCATCTTGATGTTCCATTACATCTTTAAAAGATACAACTGAAGTTGCCCGATTAGGCACCTCAATACCAATAAAAGGTTTTCCTGGAATTGGAGCTTCAATTCTAATATCCTTGGCTGCAAGTGCCAAAGCCAAATCGTCAGCCAAATTAACAATACGACTAACTTTTACACCGACGGCAGGTTGAACCTCATACCGAGTAATAGTAGGGCCTAAAATGGCCTTTTTAATAATTACCTTTACACCAAAACTCTTAAAAGTAGATTGTAAAACCTGAGTATTTTTCTTAATTAAATCACGGTCTGTACTCTGATCAGTTGATTTAATTGGATCTAATAAACTCAAAGGTGGCTTTTTATATGACTTGTTAACTATAGTATCTGTTTTTAACTCACCATGATCCACATTGGCTAATTCTTGCACCAATTTTTGATCTTCTTGAACAAAAGAATGCGATTTGGGTAAATCCTTGCTGTCAGGTTCTTCATGCTGTGGTGCAATTTGGATTTGCGGCTCAGGAGCCGGCTCTGGATCTGGTTCGACCGTCACGTCTTCACTTGAAGGTTTAACACTAGTATCTTCCTCATTGTCATCAGAATCAAAATCTGCAACGTCTGGGAAAATATTTTTATCATCGTCATTAGCACGTTTTTGTTTTCTTTTTTCCAATACGTCACTATATTTGTCCTTCAACTTAACACCAGCGGTTTTATTTTTTTGAATAAATAATTGACTGCTGGATTGAAATTTTTCAATAATCGTCCTGAATTTCACATCAAAAAACATCAAGATTCCAATAGGAATTAGTAAGAACGCAAAAATCTTGATCCCAATTTGTCCTAATAGCGGATAAAAAATCTGATAACCTAGCGAACCAATCAGGCCGCCACCAACACTTTCTGTAACAGCGGCACGACCAAATTCTGCAGTCATCGCATGCCAGAATGAATTCAAGAAATTACTATTTACTAATTCATGCTCGTAATACAAGCTACTTTGAATCAATAAAATACCAATGAATGCTAAAGAAAGCCCAATTGTACGTTTAACTGACAAATGAACTGGCTGGTTATAAATCAAATTTACCAGCCCAAAAAGGGCTAATAAACTAGCAGCTAATAGATACGAATCACCAAAAAACAAGCGAATCAAATTAGCAATCTGTTTACCTAAAATACCAAATCTAACAAAGGCAAAAACAGCTAGCAAAATAAATACTAGCCCCAAAATACTCCAATTTAAATTTTGTTTTTTAGTTGTTTTCTTTTTAGAATATGTCTTTTTTGTCTTTCTTTTTTTCCTTTTTACAGGCATGTACTCACCCTAATTAGTGATTAAAAATTGGCTTTAAAGTTCAAGTTAACCGGTTGGTCAAAAGTTACTTGAGTTACTTCATACGTTAAAGTCTCAATATATTCAACCAATGGTCGACTTAAAAGTTGCCAATCTGCGCTACTGATATCAGAACCATCACCATGATAATCTTTTAATTGAACAACCTGATGAATAGTTCCACTTACTCTAAATTCACTTGGTGCAGGAACTACATCATAGAACACAGCTACATCATAATAGCTGCCATTTTCTTCTGAATGCTCATCATCTTGACTTACATCCAATTTTTGAATGCCAGTTCTAACATCGCTCTTTGGTTCTGTATCTTCATCAACTAAATCATAGTGAAATGCTTGTACAGTTACTGGTGTTTGTCTCTCAAAATCCATTATTCTTCACTTCCTAAATTACGTTCATATCTTTCTGGACGATCATAATCATCCTTCAATTTATCATTTTCATAATGGTGTGCAGTTTCCATATTTGGAAATCCTTGTTGACGCAATGCTTCAAGCAAGACCATTGCTACAGAATTCGACAAATTATAGCAACGAATATTATCTGACATTGGAATTCTTAAATTTCTGTCATAATATTCACGCATAAAAGTTTCAGGTAAACCTGTAGTTTCCTTACCAAAAACAAAATAATAATTTTTATTTGGGTCGGTGTAATCTACATCTACATAATTCTTTGATGAAAACTTAGAAATTAAATACATTTCGTCATTAGGCCCTAAAGTCTTTAAAAAAGCATTCAGATCATCATGACGACGTACATCAACTTTGTCCCAATAATCGAGCCCTGCTCGTTTCATTTTTTTATTATCAATTTGAAACCCCAAAGGTTCAATCAAATCTAAAACTGTATTGGTACCTGCACAGGTACGTGCAATATTACCAGTATTAGCTGGCATTAATGGCTCATATAAAACTACGTGATTTGTCATTTCAAAAACTCCTTAAACTAAAAAAGCGCAGCTTTTAAACCACGCTTTAATTTATTTAGCATTATTTGCTTTTGTATCTGCATCTCCCGTGGTCGAAGAAACAGCATCTGTTTCACTAAAAATTTCAGATTCTCTTCGATAATAATTGTACACGCGAGACACGATAATCTTCAAGACTGCATAGATCGGAATACCAAAAATTACACCCCATAGTCCCCAAACGGAACTAGCACCGATTAAAAGTAAAATAGTAGTTACGGGATGCATTTCCATTTTATTCCCCATAACTAAAGGACTTAAAATTCTAGTTTCAATTGCTTGTTCAATTAAAAAGACCACTAAAACCTTAATTAACATTGATCCTGAAGTCATAATTGCAATTACGAATACCGGAATAAGAGCCAATGGTGTCCCAAAATATGGAATCAAATTCATAAAACCGGCTAGGATAGCTAAAGCTAATCCATATGGTAGGCCAATTATTATGTAGCCAATTACAAACATGACGCCTACCCAAAAAGCAACTGTTATTTGACCACGAATATATGAAGCCAATGCATAGTTGATATCATACAACAGCTGACTAAAACTAGGTTGCCAATGCTCCGGTGCAAATTTCGTAATGTAAGGACGCAATTGATGCCCATCTTTGAGCATAAAGAATAAGATAAACGGTGCAGTAAGCAGAGTCATCACAATCATTGTAATGATACTTACCGCAGATGATATATTGCCTAAAGTAGCGTTGATAGTACTTTGCCCTGATTTAAACAAAGTTTTTTGCGTATTGTCTATCATGCCTTGTAAGCTACCTTTTACCTCATGCAAACGAGGATCACGCAAAGCATTCTGCGTTGCATTAACAGCATCGTTCCAAATATGAGGCCAGTTTTTAATCAGCGAATTAATCTGATTCTGGGCAATAGGAACCAGGATATTGATAATCCAGATTAAAGCTATTAAAACAAACAGAAACAAGACAAGAATTGTAGCAACTCTAGGTACTTTAAACTTCTTTTCAAACCAATCTACTACTGGATTCATTACATAATATTGAATAACCGCTAAAAGTAATGGCGGCAAAATCGCACTAAAAAATACCCAAGCAGGATTCAATACAAAAGAAATTTTATTAAAAATCCAGATAATTAAAAAGAACAATAAGATGTTTAATAAAACAATACTAAACCGATTATCTAAAAACCATTTTTTAAATAAGGTTTCTTTTTTACTTTTTTGTTTATAATCCATCTACCTGTCCTAGTATTTAAATGTGTTCGTAAACAATATCATCATCCACTTTAAAGGTTGGAAGTGGTTGAGCAACATCTGGATCAAAATATACCGCATTTGCTAAAGGTGCTTTAGGAATTGGACGGTTAAAGAATAAAGTAGCGTGACCCAAAGCCTTCATATTACTTTCAACCATTGGACCTACATAATTAGCTACATAAGTTTGACCATCTACAGTAATCGTATCACCCTTTTTAAAGACAAAGCCATTAACTGGAGTTTCATCACTAAATTTTTGAATAACTGAAACATCTTCTAAGTCTTTGTTGGCACCCTCGCCGAACAAAATTACCATGCCATCTTTATTATCGATAGCTTTTTTACCAATTTTTTTAATAGTTGAAATCCATTTCATAATCTTATATCTCCTTAAAAATAATTTTAGCATAAGAATAGCAGCTTAAAAACTTAAGCAGCCCAAATTATTAGATATTTTTGTGATGATACATCAACCATTTTCTTAGTTCATCTAATAATACTAAAGGAATTGGTAACAAGAATAGGAATAGCCAATCACTAGCAGTCAAGATAGTTGTATTGAACACCTGCTGAATGCCTGGTGTAATAGTCAAGATAACGAATAGAATGATTTCAAAAATAATGCCGTACCAAATATTTTTATTCTCAAATAATCCCTTTTTAAAAACAGAAACTATATTAGTTCTACAATTTAATACATTTGCCACCTGAGTGAAGACAATTGCACCTAAAACCATAGTTGTAGCTCGCATATAAATTGAGCCATTAGCAGCCAAAGCTACGTTAGGCCAACCATTTTGATAGTTCACAAAGAAATAGGCAGCTGTAGAAATAATACTTGATAAAAGACCATACCAACAAAAGGCTTTAATAATAACACCTTTGTTCAATAAATGTTCTGATCTTTTACGTGGTGGTTGCTTCATAATATCTGGATCGGCAGCTTCCGCACCTAATCCTAAGGCTGGAAGCATATCGGTACCTAGATCAACCGTTAAAATTTGCATAACTGTCATAGGAAGTGGAATTAATCCAGCCGAGAAAAGAAATAGCACTGACGGAATAGCTTCGGGTACATTAGAAGTCAAAATATATGTTAAGAACTTGCGGATATTGCTATAAACTGCACGTCCTTCTTCAATGGTAGCTACAATCGAAGCGAAGTTATCATCGGTCAAAATCATATTGGCTGCATCTTTAGCCACGTCAGTACCAGTCATTCCCATTGCAATTCCAATATCGGCTTGCTTTAAAGCCGGAGCATCATTAACTCCATCACCGGTGGAAGCTACAACTTCACCGTTAGCCTGACAATTCTTTACAATGCGGTATTTTTGTTCTGGAGCAACTCTGGCAAAGATTACCTCATCTTTTAATGCATGACGCAATTCTTCATCGCTCATTTGATCTAATTCATTACCGGAAATTACACGTGCTTGATCAGAAGTTAAACCAATTTGAACAGCCACTGACTTAGCAGTTAATTTTGAATCCCCAGTTACCATGAT
The DNA here is from genome assembly GCF_016742815.1 of Lactobacillus sp. A27. Taxonomy (NCBI): domain Bacteria; kingdom Bacillati; phylum Bacillota; class Bacilli; order Lactobacillales; family Lactobacillaceae; genus Lactobacillus; species Lactobacillus sp. A27. The sequence goes on along the minus strand of NZ_JAEHNT010000032.1, from coordinate 33,070 downwards.
TATTCTAATTTTGGCCTGATGACAACGTTTAACTGCATCATAAATTTCTGGACGTGGTGGATCGCTCATTGTTGCTAAACCCACAAAGATTAAATGATTTTCCGCATACGCAATACTTATTTTATTAATATCGACACCATGATCGATTATTTTATAAGCGAGGGCCATACTGCGCAATCCGCGAGAAGCATAATCAGCGTTTGCCTTTTTAGCGCGAAGACGATCTGCTTCAGTCATCGGACGAATTTTACCATCAACCTGGATTTGATCACATTGCTTAATCGTGTCGCTATAAGAACCTTTAGTGAGAACAATATAATGCGTATCATCCCAACGATGAACAGTTGACATTCTTTTACGATCAGAATCAAATGGCAATTCCCGCAAACGAGGATATTTTACTAAAACTTTTTGTTTATCAAATCCAGCTTTTTCTGCCATCACAATCAAGGAAGCTTCGGTTGGTGTACCTAAAATCTTAGGCTTTCCACCCTTTTTATTAGGTTGAACCGAAGTATCATTATCCAAAGCTGCAATTTGAACTAATTTACGTAAATCAGGATTTTCCTCATACCATAATTGTTTTGTATTTAGCTCAATCTGACCATTATTAACATAGCCATTACCAGTAACGTGATATTCATGAGCTGGTGTCCAAAGGTAGTGAATTGTCATTTGATTCTGCGTCAACGTACCGGTTTTATCTGAGCAAATAACTGTCGTTTCACCTAAAGTTTCAACAGAATTAAATTCTTTCACTAACGCATGCTTTTTAGCCATCCGCTTAACACCTTGAGCTAGACTTAAAGTTACCGTTGGCAATAATCCTTCTGGAATAAAAGCAACAATCATCCCCAAAGCAAAGATAAAAGCCTTAGCTAAAGGATACTTTACGAAGAAGATAGCTGCGATAAAAAATATAAGTCCAATCGTAATAGCAATAATCGAAATTTGCTTAGTCAATCGATTAAGCTCTGCCGTGAGAGGACTGCTTGTCTTCGTTTGTTTTTGCGTCAAGCTTGCAATTCGACCGAATTCTGTATTCATACCCGTCGCAAAAGCAATTGTTCTAGCAGTGCCAGCTCCCACAGTAGTGCCTGAGTAGACCAAATTGCTTTCAGCATAACTACCTTCACCAGGATCATACTTTGTGGTTTTAGACTCTGGAACAGATTCACCATTCAAAGCACTTTGATCTACTGGCATTGAACTGGCGGAAATAATTCTTGCATCGGCTGGAATTGAGTTACCAGCTTGTAAAACAAAAACATCCCCCGGCACTAGCTCTTTACTATTTATTTGCTTTTTCTTGCCATTTCTAATCACTTCTACATGGCTGGGCAACATATTGTTTAAGGCATCCGTTGCCCGCTTGGCGGCTCGCTCCTGCCAAAAACTAAATAAGCCATTGATAATATTAACCAACCAAATGGCAATTCCTAATTCTAACGTTCCGGAAACTATTGCAATTAACCCTGATATCCAAAGCAAAATTGCCATCATACTAGAAAAGTTTTTGAAAAACGTTTTCCATTCTGATTCAGCTGCGGCTTTTTTAATAGTATTAGTACCATATTTCTTAAGTCGTTTAGCGGCTTCCTCATCCGATAATCCAGAAGAAGAAGAGTGCAAATTTGTAAAAACTTGTTGAACCTCATTCTGGGCATATAATTTACGGATTTTATTTTCATCCATCCTATACGCACCTTCTCATTTTTACAATTATTATTTTTCCCTTATATTTCCTACTCTAGCACTTTTCACTAGAACAAGTCACAATCTGATTCATTATTTTCCATGCTATACTTATCTCAGTTAATACTTTTTCTAAAAAATCGGAGGCATTATATGAAAGTTTTAATCGGTGGCTATACTAAGAAGACCTCTAAAGGTATTTATGAATTGCCTTTTACTGGTGAAGATAATGGAGCTAAGTTAGGCAAGGCTGAAAATATTATTAGTGTAGGTGGCCCTACTTATTTCCAAAAAGATGGCGATTTAATTTTTACTATTAACAACGCAGGTGACGAAGGTGGTATCGGCGTCTTTAAATTAGGTGAACATGGTTCAAGTGAAGTCGATCGCTATTTAACACCTGGCGCTTCACCAGCATATGTTGGTATTGATCGCGAGCAAAAGCTTATCTATACCGCAAATTACCACACCGCCGTTTTATCTGTATTCCACTACAATAAAAGCGGCAAGTTAGAATTACTCGATCAAGTCACTCACAAGGCTGAAACATTGGGCCCACGTCCAGAACAAGTCGATGGCCCTCACCCACACTTCTTCGATGAAACACCAGCAGGTAATTTAGTTAGCTGCGATTTAGGTAATGACACTGTCGACTTCTACCGGTTAGAAAACGGCAAGTTACATCACCTAGCTCAATATAAAAATGAAGCTGGTTTTGGAACTCGCCACATCGTCTTTTCAAAAGATGGTAACTACTTCTACGTTGTTGGTGAATTATCTAGCAAAATCAACGTAGTTAAATTTAATGAAGACACTTGGGACTTCGAAAATATCGCTACATACAAGACCATTCCAGAAGATTTTACTGAACACAATGGTGCCGCAGCACTTTACATTAGTAAAGATGGTAAATATGTTTATAACTCCAACAGAGGCCACAATTCTATCACCGTCTTTAAGATTAATGATGACCACACCCTAAGCTTAGTTCAGCGCATTTCTACATTTGGTGATTTCCCTCGTGACTTCAACTGGGATGCCGATCAAAAATACGTAGTAGCTGCAAATCAAAATACAGATAACGCTACCTTGTATATCAGAAATGGCGGTAATGGAGCTTTAACTCCAATTCAAACAGAAATTCCTGTTCCTGAAGGCACTCGCGTACTTTTCACCAAATAACCCATAATGAAAAATAACCATGACATGCTAGTCATGGCTTTTTCATTTCATAAATTTAAAGTAAAATAGACATAAGCAGAACTGAATTAATAAGAAGGTGACCAAGTGAAACAAAAGATTATTCGTATCATACTATTTATTCTAGGTGGAATTTTAGGATTATTGCTTTTATATAAATTATATTTAAGCTATCTACCAGAATTAAAATTACTAGTTCATTTTGATCACCATAATGAAGAATTGTTAATTAAAATGGTTCGTAGCCACGGGATCGAAGATTTAGCTTTTCTTTTTATTTTAAATGCCATTTGTGTGGCAATTCCCGGCTTATCTAATGGTATCTTCTGTGTTTTGAATGGAATCTTGTATGGTCCAGCATTTGGCTTTATTGTTAACTGGATTAGTGATATTTTAGGACAAATCATCTTGATGCAGTTTTTGCACAAACTATATGACATTAAACATATGTCTAATAGTAAGATCTACAAATTGTTAACTACACAAAAATATCCGATGGTCGCTCTAACTATTGGCTATCTCATCCCATTTATTCCAAGTGCAACCGTTAGCTATGTCAATATTTTGATTAATAAAAATGATTTCAAAAAGCAATTGATTCCGATTGTGATCGGGGTAAGTCCATTTGCATATCTTTATGCTTATGGTGGCGACTCAATTTTGCATCTTGACACCAGCAGAATTATTAAGGCAGCAGTCATGATTGTGGCCGTTGCCCTAATAGCTGCAGCGATTTTATTTATTATGAAGCGCGTTAAGAAGCATACAAAAAAAGCTTGATAAAAATCAAGCTTTTTTCTTTTTGCATTAAAACTACATCAAGTTAGCTTCTTTTAACAATTCTTCTACCCAAGTCTTCTTAATCTTGCGCATCCCTGTCTTAAGAGCTAATTTTTCAGGGAGTGGCATGTCTTGATCAGCCAGCTTCTTCTTGTCTGACATGTAGTACATTGCCCGCAAGAGTTGACGAATATCGTAAATTGAATCAAATACTTCAGGAACACCACGGTCAACATTCAAAAGCGTGTAAACAGCTTCCATAGCCGTTCTGACTGAATATTCAGTAGTAAAGACGGTATCTCTTGTTGGCGACTCCGCAAAGTTACCAATAAAGGCGATGTTGACAGAACCATCTGGTACAACGGCTGGACGGTCACCGCTATGTCTTGGCATGAAGTAACTAGTAATGTATGGCATGTAAACAGGAACAGTATTCATGTTTTCTTCACTAGCTAATTCATTAATTTGACTTTCTGGAACACCTAAGTGATACAAAAGTTCCTCAGCAATTTCCTTACCGCTGCAGTCAACCACTCTCTTCTTAATGTAATTACCTTCAGTGTCTGAATAAAGTGCATAAATCCAAACTACAATTTCATCTGGATTTTGACTCTTGAAGTGTGGTTGACGGTGAATAGTAAAGCTAAGCTCCCAGTTAGAATCGACAATCGTGATAATACCACCAGTATTAACTTTGCCATCATAAAGACTACGTTTAGTCAAACGTTCAAAGTATGGAGCTAATTTCTTATTCTTCAAAGTAGTAGTTGCGGAAACAAACCAGCTACGTTCTGGTAAGTTTTCACAGAAGACATCTGGGTGACCAAAGTCTGGATCTTGCTTTGCCAAATTTTCCCATAACTTCCAGGAACTACCTTTAGCATGTGTAATTGGAGCTGGGGTATTTTGATCACCGTAAGTTGAACTCTCAGTAATTGAACCATTAGTAATAAATACGATGTCATTTGGAGTCAATGGAACTTCTGTTTCCTTGCCATTTTGAGTCATAATGATCTTCTTAGCAATCTTTTGCTTGCCATCATGATCAACTTCTACATTTTGAACGTGACAATCATATTCAAATTTAACACCATGATCTTTTAAGTATGCCAAGAGTGGTTTTACCATTGATTCATATTGGTTATACTTGTTAAATTTCAAAGCGGTAAAGTCTGGCAAACCATCAATGTGGTGAATAAAGCGCATCGCATAACGGCGCATTTCGGCTACTGAGTGCCATTTTTCGAAAGCAAACATTGTTGACCAGTATGACCAGAAGTTAGTCTTAAAGAAGTCATCGCTAAAGAATTCCTCAATAGTTTCTCCTTCAAGTTCCTTTTCTGGTGTCATGATTAATTTAACAATTTCATTAGTACATTTGCCTAAACCGTATTGACCATCACTTGGAAGACGATCACCACGGTTATAAATCAAACGGCAATTTGAGGAGTTAGGGTCCTCTTTATCAAGCCAATAATACTCATCAAGATAAGAAGCACCTGGAATTTCCAAACTTGGAATTGAGCGATACATATCCCATAAACATTCAAAGTGATTCTCCATTTCACGTCCACCACGGACAACGAAGCCAGCGTTTGGACGTTTAGCACCGTCAAGTGAACCACCAGCTACTGGCAATTCTTCCAAGATATGAATATTCTCACCTTTCATTTGAGCATCACGAACCAAGAAGACAGCTGCAGAAAGGCCAGCTAGACCGCTACCGATAATATAAGCAGACTTATTGTCTACGCCTTCAGGCTTTTTAGGATCTGCAAAAGCTTCATAATTACCATTGGAATAATACATAAAGGTATCCTCTTTTCTGTATAAGTATAGTTTTATATTGCACTTATCATTCTAAAGAATGCGCTTTCTTTATGCAAGTATTTTAATAGTTTATCCTAATGATTTTAAAAATTTTTATTAATTAACTAATTTTTGCCATAACTTCGACATGTCTTGTGGATCTTTGATTTCAATTACTCGCTTTTTTTCATTATCAAATGGATCAGGGAAAGCTAAATAAAAACAATTTAATGCTTGCCGGGAAAAATTGTCATCAATGCCATATAAGGGATCACCAAAAAGTGGATGGCCTAAATAAGCCATATGAACCCTTATCTGATGCGTTCTACCTGTTAACAGGCGTAATTCTACTAGACTAGCCCCTTTAACTTGGCTAAGCACACGATAACACGTCTGTGCTTTTTTTCCGCTTGCTACTACGGCTCTTTTTACACCGTCGCCTTCTTTACCGATCGGTTCATCAATTAATCCAGCTAACTCATCTTTCGCAAAATTCCCATGAACAATAGCGTGATACTTTTTAATAAACTGCTCTTTACCAATTTTGCTAAAACGAGCATGCGCAACAGCATTCTTTCCAACTAATACTAAACCAGAAGTATCTCGGTCCAAACGAGTAATCACATGAGGCTTTAAATCCCTTTCATTTTGACTCGAAAAATAGCCCATTAATCTATTTACAATAGCATCGTTATCTTCATATCTAGACGGGATTGATAAAACCCCAGCTTGTTTATTTAGCACAATATAATTTTTAGTCTCTAAAACTGGATCTACCGGATTATTAGATGGCTTCAAAAATTGATTTTTCTTTTCTTCACCACTAACAAAAATAACTTCATCCCCAGTCCGTAAATGAAAACTTAAATATCTTCGCTTATGATTTACCAAAATCATTCCGTGATGATGTCTTGCCTTAATCAAAGCCTGATGCGAGAAACCATTCTTTAACAAAAAAGAGCCCAATTTTTTGGGATCTTTTTCTTGTACAATTAATTTAAATAAACTTGTCATTACCCTCGTTATCCTTAATAAACGCATTTTGTACACGCGCCCAAAAATGGTGATGACCAAACTGATCAAACTGAATTGAGTGCTTAGAAATACGATATTCTATTTTTTTGGCATTTTTAACATCGATTCTTGCCCCATCCACAGTCATTACAAAATGATCAGCGTTAGGCACAATCGTAATCCATTGATCGGGTGCGATTACAATTGGCGCAGATAATGTTCTAAATACACGATTATTGATTGAAGCGATCTCTGTCATTTGCAAAGCTTTTAATCGCGGATGAATTACAGCCCCGCCCAGCGATTTGCTATAAGCGGTTGAGCCCGTTGGCGTAGAAACACATAAACCATCGCCTCTAAAATTTTCAAATATTTCATCATCAATATAAACATCTGCTTCAAGCGTATGTGATATTCTTTTAACCGCTGATTCATTTACAGCCAAATGATAACGAATATCGCCCGACTCAGTTAACATTTTAATTTCAAGCAAGGGATACTTAGCCGGTTGATCTTTGGTTAATAAAAGCGCATCAACCATTTTATCAATATCATAATTACGCCAATCAGTATAAAAACCTAAGTGTCCTGTGTGCACACCTATAAAACGTACTGAATCAACCTGATTCTCATAACGATGAAAAGCGTTGATTAAAGTACCATCTCCGCCGACTGTAATTACTACATCTGGATATTTAGCGTCAAAAATGACATTCTTCTTTTGCAATAGCTTCTTAAGATAGGCCACTGTCTCTAAAGTCTTATCATAGTTATTATGCGCTATTGTTACTTTCATGACTTTTCCTTGCCTTTATTTTTGGTAAAAATCTTTTGAGCTTCTTGGACCTCATCCTTAATAGAAGACATTTCTTCATCTAGCTTATACGCAGCTTCTGCGGTTGACTTAAGTCGTTTTGAAATATCCTCTGGATAAGCACCTTGGTATTTATAATTTAAAGTATGTTCAACAGTAGCCCAAAAATTCATTGCTAAAGTTCTAATCTGAATTTCCGCAATTAACTTTTTAGGTCCTTCTGGCAAGTAAACTGTATAGTTAATTACCATATGATATGAACGATAGCCTGAAGGTTTAGCATTTTGAATATAATCACGCTCTTCTACTACTTCCATATCATCACGTGAATGAATTAAGTCTACCACCTTATAAATATCGTCCACAAATTGTGTCACAATACGTATACCGGCAATATCTTGCATATCAGTTTCAATGACATCTGGGCTAATTACCCGTCTCGTCATTTTTTCTTTAATAGAATCTACTGTCTTCACCCTACCAATTACAAATTCAATTGGTGAATGTTCTCCCCTAGTTAAAAAGCCTTGTCTAAGGGAACGAAATTTAACCTTTAACTCGCGTACAGCTTCATTATAAGGCCACAAGAAGTTATCCCAATCTACTTCCATGAGAAAACATCCTTTCTTAGTAAACAAACACATTTTACCATGTTAAAGATTATAATCTGAACTGATTTAAATATTTTTTCCTAACTATTATAATGATTTATGGATTCGGAGGTTTTAAACTTATGAGCAAAAATCGAGAAATCGAAGCTAAAACACTTTTACATAAAGAAACTTATCAAAAAATAGTCAGTGATTTTCCTGTAAAAAGTGATTTTGTACAAGAGAATTATTATTTTGATACACCTGATAAATTATTAAAAAAGCACCATATTAGTTTGCGAATCAGAATTTATAGCGATCATGCCGAACAAACAATGAAAGTGCCTGATCCTAATCCAGTTCAAAAAAATTATCATGAAGTTATTGAAATTAACGATAATTTAACTCATGCGCAAGCTAAAGAATTGGTAGCAAAAAAGCACTTTACCTTTCACGGTAATATTGGTCAATACCTCAGTGCACATTTTGCTAAGGAACAAGACGCTCTTTCACTTTTCACCTGGAGCAAAACTAGACGTATCTTAATGAATGGACCACAAGATTGTGAATTAACATTAGATGCAACTTCTTATCCAGATGGCTATGAAGACTTTGAGTTAGAAATCGAGAATGATGATCCAGTTTTAATAACTAATGTCCTAACTAAGCTGGAAAGCGATTACAATTTTAAGCAGAATTCTAGCAATACTAACCAAAGTAAAATTGCTCGAGCAAGTATTCACAAAAAATAACATATAGAAAATAAGGCATATTTTTTGTCACTTTTTTTGTTTCTTGCTAAAGTATCAATAGTAAATCACCAAAGGGGTCGAGAGTATGTTCGAGATTTTTCTATTCATTAATCCAATAGGAATTTACTGTTATGATACGGAAAAACAAATTCGCAACACCGTTGATGAACTTGGAATTGACGTTTGTTATCACTATATTCCTATTGCTAATGTTTGTTTAATAAATGATGACGCTATTAGGCGTCGTAAGGATGCACAAAAGCTGCCAGACATCAGTACTTTTTCTAAAGCAACTTATGATGCGCTAGAAAATTACCATGCTATTAAACTTAAATATGGTAATAAAAAAGCACGTGAATTTTTATATGAACTGCAAAAGAATTTAAGTCATGATGCTTCAGCTTACAATCCTAAATTGTTAGAAAAAATTGCTACTAGGCTTAACATTAAAGCTAATACAATTAATGCAATCAAGAAAAGCAGTTATGTACGGAGTTCAATCGAGGAAGATCAAAAATTAGCTAATCAATGGAACATTAAAGCTACACCAACAATTGTTTTGTTCAATGAGGATAATGAACAAAATGGTGTCCTTCTAGAAGGTCCCGTTGCACATGAGGATTTAGTTAATTTGCTTCTACCTGATTATCAAAATTGCTTTTCAAATTTTATGCCGCAACAAAACCACTTACGCCTTATTTAATAGGCGTTTTATTTTTGCAAAAATTTAGTGACAGAATCTACTTCACCAGGATTACGCCAAGTACTAAACACTTCATCTGGCAGACTATCCACAGTTAGCCCCTTGCAATAAAGTAACTCGCCTATTTTTAATCCGAGCTTTGTTTTCTGTGCTAACTGCCTTCTTAAATATTTTTTTTGATTATTTATATTAATTGGATAGTCTCTTTTTATAGGCTTAAAATGCCAAAACATCTTCATATCTAATTCATCTAAAGCAAAATATTTTACTTGGTAATGAAGATTATTCGTTACCGGTTCCTGTAAAACATTATATTTTAAGCAAAACACATTCTTTTTAGGATTAATTTCCAGATAATAATTTCCCCACAATTTATTCTTTCTAAAAAAGATCGACTGAGTATGTTTTAGTTTCTTCTTTAAATAATGCCTTTGTCCCACAATCCAAATATCGGTTACTCCTATTTCAGAATATAATAAATGTCGATGTCTAAATTCAGTATCACTTAGCGGTGCACATTGAACTTCAAAGGCTAATTTTTCTGAAGCTAAAACGTCTGCTCTTAGCTGACCATCAGCTAACGGTATCTCAACTTGCGCGTTGAATCCGGCCGCAGTAAGCGCGGCTTTCAACAGCATCTTAGATTGATGATGTTCCTCTTTTTCTCCCATCGCATTGCTATAACTAGTTAAATGCTTAAAAAAGGCTGCCTTTTGTTCTGAAATAATTAAAATTACTTTTTTATGACAGTGTGGACAACGATAATCATCTATATTTAAATTTTTTTGACCGGTATTAACCATATTCGCTTCACTAACGGCTAATACTATTTTTTTATTCAACATGGCTGCATACATATTTCTTCACCCATGTTTTATTACGTAAAAAAGAGACGTTTTTTTCTAACGTCTCTTTTTCTTTATAAAATCTTAATTATTGCTTTTGAAGAAAGTAATAGCGAATATAATCAAGAGCATCACGGTTCAACAAACATTTTCCAGTTTCCTTTACCGTCTTCATTTCTTCATCATCAATCTTGATTCCGTATTCATTAGCAATAGCCCAAGCATCAGCTGGCTTAAGTTCAGCATAATTTTCATCTAAAAATGCTAACTTCAAGTAGTATTTACCCCGTAAATAATACAAACTTGAAGCCAGATCACTTACTTTCAAACTATCCGCTAATTCAACTAGATTTCCTAACTCATCAAAGCTGTAGGAATGATGATTTTGGAATTTCCAATATTGAATATTAACTGCGTTCTCCTGATTAGATGATTCAAGCTTTTCTTCTTTTATTGGATCAAGTTCAGTATTTACATCATCTTTCGGATCAAGGTCAAAGAAACTTCTTCTTGAATCGGGCTCTGCCTGTGTTTGATTAGTCTCACTATTCATTGGCTCTATCATTTGACGGAGATTATCAGCATCGTCAGGCTTAATCTTGGTAATCATCAAGTCAAGACCGCCATTGTTAGGCATTACCTGAAAAGTTACAGGTACTCCTTGAGTAAAGGTATGATCAGTATCTACCTCTGAAAGAATGGAGTAGAAGAATTGCTGTATTTTTTGTTTATCCCCCAATAAATCTAAAACCTTCAATCCACGATGAGCTAATTCATTTTTATTAATTCTAACTCTTATTGTATTTTCATTGATATGATCTACTTGCACAGGATATCTCCTCCACGAATTATATAACCTATTGTAGCCTATTTTTTATCTAAAATAAAAGTGTTAGCATCATTACTAACACTCTTCCATATTATAAATCTGCAATTTTTTGGGCTTCAGCCAATTCTAATCGACGAACCTTACGTGGTAAGAAACGACGAATTTCGTCTTCATTATATCCTACTTGAAGTCGACGATCATCCATAATAATTGGTCTTCTTAACAAGCTTGGATTCTTTTCTACTAAATCAAGTAACTGATCAATTGATAAATCATCCAAATTTATTTTTAATTGTTGAAAAGCTCTTGAGCGGGTAGAAATGATTTCTTCAGTACCATTTTCAGTCATACGTAGAATTTTTAATATCTCTTTTTTAGTCAAAGGCTCCGAAAAAATGTTTCTTTCCTTAAATGGAATATCATGCTTTTCAAGCCAAGCTCGTGCCTTACGACATGAAGTACAACTAGGCGAAACATATAAATCTACCATAAAAATCACGCTCCTCAGAACAAATATTTGTATACGTTCTTAATCTTACTATTAGTATAACATACTAACTTCTTTTTTGTAAGTACTCATTTTATCTTTTATGTTAACTTCTCTTTATATTCTAAAGATAAAACGTGAATTATTTGTGAAGAAATTGTATGTTTTGTTTAAAATATTTAAATATGAAAAAAGAGACCTTTCGGTCTCTTTTCTCAATTCAAAATATGAATTTATTTGTCGATCTTCTTCATTAAGTCATTAACTAACTTTTCATTTTCTTCAGCAGTTTCTGAAACGAAGCATGCCTCGTTAGCCAATTCCTTAAGATCCTTAGTATCAAACTTCTTCATTAAGCTTCTGATACGTAAGATTGAAGTTGCACTCATTGAGTATTCATCAAGTCCCATTGAAAGTAAGATTGGGAACATGGTGTTATCACCGGCAGCTTCACCACACATACCACACCAGATACCATTTTCATGAGCAGAATCAATAGTGTGCTTAATCAAACGAAGTACTGATGGGTTATATGGTTGGTACAAGTATGATAGGTTATCGTTACCACGGTCAGCAGCCATAGTGTATTGGATCAAGTCGTTAGTACCAATTGAGAAGAAGTCAACTTCCTTAGCGAATTGATCTGCTAAAACAGCAGCTGCAGGAACTTCGATCATCATACCAACTTGCAAGTCGTCACCGATCTTAACGCCCTTTTCAACAAGCTTTTGCTTTTCATCATTTAAGATAGCCTTAGCTTGACGAAGTTCAGCCAATGTACCAATCATTGGGAACATAATACCAAGCTTACCGTATGCTGATGCACGAAGCAAAGCTCTTAATTGGGTACGGAAAATCTTTTCGTTCTTAAGTGAAAGACGAATAGCACGTACACCTAAGAATGGGTTCATTTCATCTGGCAGGTCCCAGTAATCTAGATGCTTGTCACCACCAATATCCATTGTTCTGATGATAACTTGCTTGCCGTTCATGCCTTCGATAACTTTCTTGTAAGCTTCGAATTGATCATCTTCAGTTGGGAAGTTTGATGAATCCATGTACAAGAATTCAGTTCTGTACAAACCAACAGCTTCTGCACCGTTTTCATGTACACCTGGCATATCATTAGGAGTACCGATGTTGGCTGCAATAGTAAATTGCTTACCATCGGCAGTTACTGAAGGTTCATCCTTCAATTTCTTCCATTCAGCCTTTTGCTTTAAGAAAGCTTCACCCTTCTTCTTGTAGTCAGCTACTTGATCATCACTAGGATCAATAATAGCTACACCATCAAGACCATCATCAATTAACATGTCGCCGTTCTTAACGTCCTTAGTAATTGAATCAGTACCAACTACAGCTGGTAATTCAAGTGAACGTGCCATGATTGCTGAGTGAGCAGTACGACCACCAATATCAGTAATAAAGCCCTTAACGTATTTCTTGTTAAGTTGTGCAGTATCACTTGGAGTCAAATCATGAGCAACAACGATTACTTCATGGTCAATTGAAGCTGGGTTTGGTAATTCCTTACCAAGTAAGTGAGCCATAATACGCTTAGAAACATCGCGTACATCGGCAGCACGTTCTTGCATGTAAGGATTATCAGTCATACTTTCAAAAATTTGGATGAACTTTTGTGCAGTTTCATCTAATGCAGCTTCTGCATTGATCTTTGAATCCTTAATTTCATTCTCAATGGCACCAGTAAATTCTGGATCATTCAAAATCATTAAGTGAGCTTCAAAAACTTGAGATTCTTCTTCACCCAAGCTCTTCTTGGCAACATCACGAATCTTTTCAACTTCAGTAGTTGAAGTCTTAATAGCATCCTTGTAACGAGCTACTTCAGCTTCAACATCATCAACTGAAGACTTTGAAAATGAAAGATCAGGCTCCACAAGAAGATATGCTGGAGCAATGGCAATACCATCACTAGCAGCAATTCCTTTTAAAGTCTTGGTCATTATTCAGCTAAACCTTCTTTTTTCATAGTGTCAGCAATTGCGTCCAATGCGTCTTTTTCATCGTCACCTTCAGCAGTGATAGTAACATCAGCATTTTGGCCAACACCAAGTGACATAACACCCATGATTGACTTCAAGTTTACTGACTTGCCGTTGTATTCCAAGTTAACATCTGAACCGAACTTTGAAGCAGCTTGTACTAAAAGAGTAGCTGGACGTGCATGAATACCTGTTTCTGCAATAATATGAAAATCGCGTTTTTCCATTATAAATATCTCCTTTAAATTGAAAAAATTAAACTGGTAATAAATACCCATTCAGGTATTAGATTATCATGTTTTTACAGTTTAGACAACAATAATGTAACAGTTTACATTATTCAATCGTCAGTGTTCGTAGCGGTATATACAATAGCACCGCCTCTTTCAGCTCTGCCGGTAATATATTGTCTTTTACCATAATTTCTAATAGTTTTCTGTAAATCAAAGGCATATTCGGGCTCTACCTTATATTCTTTAAGCTCTCCAGACACCAATTGATCTAAAATCTTTTGATAATCCAAAAATATCACCACACTTTTTAAATTTTATAATTTTTTCATTATTTATTCTACTATTTATGTTAATTTTTCAAAAATATTATTATTTTATGTGTTTCTTACATTAAGTAAGAAATGTAGAGCTTAGCACTTGACTACTAAGAGTGCTAATAATATAATTTTGTTACAACTTAAATGAAAGGCGGTCATGTATTTTGCTTTGTCAAAATTGTCATAAACGGCCAGCCTCCATTCACCTCTTTACTAAGGTAAATGGCCAAAGCCGAGAAATTGATTTATGTCAACAATGCTATCAAGAATTAAGAAATCAACAAGGAAATCTAGAAAATATGAATAATAACAATGAATTTTTTGGCGACTTTGATGATTTATTCAACGCTTTAAACGGAAATAACAACAATGCCGCAAATAATATGAACGGAAATAATCCAAAAATGCAAATGGGCGGAGGAAATGGTAACGGCAATCAAGGTGGTAAAAGTCTCCTTGACCAATACGGTACTGATTTAACTGCTCTTGCTAAAAAAGGAAAAATCGATCCAGTTATCGGACGTGATAAAGAAATCGCTCGTGTAATTGAGATTTTAAATAGAAGAACTAAAAACAACCCTGTTTTAATCGGTGAAGCAGGTGTTGGTAAAACAGCCGTAGTTGAAGGATTAGCACAAGAAATCGTTGATGGTTCTGTCCCAGCTAAATTACAAAATAAAAGAATCATATCATTAAATGTAGTTTCACTTGTTCAAGGTACTGGAATTCGTGGTCAATTTGAACAACGGATGGAGCAATTAATCAAAGAATTACAACAAAGTGATGACATCATTTTATTCATTGATGAAATTCACGAAATTGTTGGTGCGGGTAACGCTGAAGGCGGTATGGATGCTGGTAACATCATCAAACCAGCCTTAGCTCGTGGTGAACTCCAATTAGTTGGTGCTACTACTATCAAGGAATATCGCGACATTGAAAAAGATTCTGCTTTAGCACGTAGATTCCAACCCGTTGAAGTAAAAGAACCTTCTATTGATGAAACTATTAGGATTCTGAAAGGTATTCAACAACGCTACGAAGATTACCACCACGTTCATTATACAGATGATGCAATTGAAGCAGCTGCTAAATTATCAGCTCGTTACATTCAAGACAGATTTTTACCTGACAAAGCCATTGACTTGTTAGATGAAGCTGGTTCAAGAATGAACTTAACTATTCCTTATATTGATAAGGATAAAATGCAAGAAAGAATCAATGCAGCTGAGCAACTAAAAGAAGAAGCCTTAAAGAATGAAGATTACGAAAAGGCAGCCTACTACCGCGACCAAATCGAAAAATACGAAAAAGTTAAAGATCAAAAGGTAGATCCAGACAAGTCTCCAGTTATCACCAACAAGATTATGAATAAGATTGTTGAAGAAAAGACTGGCATCCCTGTTGGTGATATTCAAAAGCAAGAAGAAAATCAATTGCAAAACTTAGCCAGTGACTTAAAGGCTCATGTCATTGGTCAAGATAAGGCAGTTGAAAAAGTGGCTCGTGCTATTCGTCGTAATAGAATCGGCTTTAACAAATCAGGTCGCCCAATTGGTTCTTTCCTCTTCGTAGGACCAACTGGTGTTGGTAAGACTGAGCTTGCCAAACAATTAGCTAAGCAAATGTTCGGTTCAGAAAACGCCATGATTCGTTTCGATATGTCTGAATACATGGAACAATACTCTGTTTCTAAGTTAATTGGTTCTGCTCCTGGTTACGTTGGCTACGAAGAAGCTGGACAATTAACTGAGCAAGTAAGACATAATCCTTACAGCTTGATCTTGCTCGATGAAATCGAAAAGGCTCACCCAGACGTTTTAAACTTATTCTTACAAATTTTAGACGATGGCCGCTTAACCGACTCACAAGGTCGAACAGTTTCATTTAAAGATACAATCATCATTATGACTTCTAATGCAGGTCAAGGAATTAAGAATGCTAGTGTCGGCTTTACTGCTGAGAATGAAACTGAATCTAAAGAATCAGCTAGAAATAATATGAGCCAATTCTTTAAGCCAGAATTCTTAAACCGTTTAGATGATGTCATTGAATTCAACGAATTGACTAAGCCAGACTTACTCAAGATCGTTGATTTGATGCTTAAGAACACTAACGATATGGTCAAAGACCAAGGATTGCATATCGATGTAACTCAAACAGCTAAAGATAAATTAGTTGAAGATGGATTCAACCCTGCTTTAGGTGCTCGTCCACTTCGTCGAACAATTCAAGAAGAAATCGAAGATAACGTTGCAGACTTCAAGCTTGATCACACTGATAGCAAGAATCTTAAGGCAGATGTTGTCGATAATAAGATCGTTATTAGCGATGAAAACACAGCTGAGTAATTACGCCAATTAATAATTCAAAAAAGATTCTGCGATTAATAATCAGCAGCATCTTTTTATTTAATTTAATAAAAATAAAAAGATGCTGCTTAATTTGATGTATACTAAATTTAAGTTATAAAAACTAAAAGAAACAGGTGAAATTCATGCATTTAATCGATGTAACTAACAACTATTCTAACTTGGTTCACAGTCAGCTCAATACTACCGATGCTAATTACGTTAAAGTATATTCATTAGGAAATACTTCAGTAATTTATACCGAAAGCAAAAATGCAATCGGCATTGCACTTGAAAACCATGATCGCCGTGTCCGTGAAGATGAAATTGAATTTGTCATCAAACGATTAATCAAAGATTACGATTCTTCATATACTTTAACCGTTGACAAGAGCCGTCACGTCATTGAAATTCACGTCGACAAGTAAATTAAATAAATTTAATCACAAAAATAAGCGTCTAGAGGATTTATTTCCTAGACGCTTATTTTTTATTAAAGCTTTTCCATTAATTTAACATCCGGATACTTGTCGTGGAAGAATCGTTCTGCAAATTCATTCTCAAACAAGAACAATGGATTGCCATAACGGTCTTTTACTAGAAGATTACGGCTGTTAGACATACGAGGATCAAGTTGCTCTGGATCAATCCAACGCGCAACTCTATGTCCAATACTATTCATCTCAACTTCTGAATTATATTCATTCTTCATTCTGAATTGGAAGACTTCAAATTGCAATTGACCAACCGCACCTAAAATATATTCATCGGTTTGGTAATTACGGTAAAGCTGAATAGCACCTTCTTGAACCAACTGATTCATTCCCTTGTGGAATGACTTTTGCTTCATCACATTCTTAGCAGTTACCCGCATAAACAATTCTGGAGTAAATTCTGGAAGTGGTGGATAAACGATTTTACGTTTACCTGAATAAATACTGTCTCCAATTTGGAAGTTACCAGTATCGTACAAACCAACAATATCTCCAGCTACGGCATCTGAAACTTGCACACGTTCACTAGACATAAATTCAGTTGCATTATTCAAACGGATTGGCTTACCTGTTCTTGCTAAAGTAACATCCAATCCTTTTTTAAATTCACCACTACCAACACGGACAAATGCGATTCGATCACGGTGGTGAGGATTCATGTTAGCCTGAATCTTAAAGACAAAGCCTGAGAATTCCGGATCTTTTGGACTAAGTTCTTCATCCCCATTAACAGTATGACTTTCAGGAGCCGGTGCTAAATCAACGAAACTATTTAAGAATGTTTCTACACCAAAATTGGTTAAAGCTGAACCGAAGAAGACTGGAGTTTGATCACCCAAAGCAATTTTTTCAGGATCAAATTTATTACCAGCTTCTTTAACCAATTCAATTTCATCAAGAGTATCTTGGAATTGAGGATCTTGACTCAATGGTTCGCTATCAGGCAAAGTACCATCTTCATTCAATGGTAAGAAACGGTCTGCGCCATCTTTGCGGTACAATTCAACGCGATTATTAGCAATATCATACAAGCCTTTTAAAGTTTGACCAGAACCAATCGGCCAGTCCATTGCTACACCTTCAATGCCGAGCAAATCTTCAAGTTCAGCAATCAAATCAAGTGGTGGTCGACCATCACGGTCTAACTTGTTCATAAAAGTAAAAATCGGAATACCACGTTTTTTAACAACTTTAAATAGTTTCTTAGTTTGTGGTTCGATACCCTTTGCAGAGTCAATTACCATGACAGCAGCATCCACCGCCATTAAAGTACGATAGGTATCTTCTGAGAAATCTTGGTGTCCTGGTGTATCCAAGATATTGATTCTCTTGCCCTTGTACTCAAACTGCATAACGGAACTAGTAACTGAAATACCACGCTTTTTTTCAATTTCCATCCAGTCACTTGTAGCAAAGTTACCAGTTTTACGGGCTTTAACAGTACCAGCTTTTCTAATTACCCCACCAAATAACAGCATTTGTTCCGTAATTGTTGTCTTACCTGCATCTGGGTGAGAAATAATTGCAAATGTTCTTCTTTTCTTTACTTTCTCTGCTAACTCTTTATCCATTACTCTTTTTTATCTTCTTCCTTTTTTATTTCTTGTCTATCCTTTGTCAACAAAACCGTAAGTAAACGTGACCCTTTCATTCTTCTAGTAGTCAAAGTCATCCCGTCGCCAATGTCAACGGTTAACTTTTCCCCTTTAGCTGGGATCATCTTCAAGGTATTAATGACATAACCTGCTACCGTATCTACATCTTCCATTTCAAGATGCGTACCAAATTGCTCATTAAAATCATCTAACGGCATTTTTCCATAGATAATATACTTATTGGGCGCAATTTGATTATACAAAATCTCTGTATGATCAACCTCGTCGTCGATATCCCCTACGATCTCTTCGACAAGGTCTTCAATAGTAGCCAAGCCAGTTACGCCACCATACTCATCTGTTAAAATAGCTAGTTGACGCTGCGTTTGCTGCATTTCCATCAACAGATCTCCTAATTCTGCTGTTTCTGGTGCAAATAAAGGTTCAGTCATTACATCTTGATAATCAAGATTTTCAAACCCCTTAATCTTAGCCTTACGCAATACCGTTCTGATATGAATTATGCCGACGATTTTATCCTTATCTCGTTTATATACTGGAATACGCGA
The DNA here is from genome assembly GCF_016742815.1 of Lactobacillus sp. A27. NCBI lineage: Bacteria > Bacillati > Bacillota > Bacilli > Lactobacillales > Lactobacillaceae > Lactobacillus > Lactobacillus sp. A27. The sequence goes on along the minus strand of NZ_JAEHNT010000032.1, from coordinate 13,987 downwards.
ATACGGCTCACGCAATATTTCATCAAGATTATCTTGAAAACTCACATCCGCATCTACCATGAACGCGTCCGTTCTTGGTACCATTACTTCGCGAGCCATTTTCCCCTGAAAGTCCAGAATTCTTTCAAGCATTGAGAACTCAGTATCATTAATTTTATGATTATCATGTAAATTGATAATTTCTTTTTCTAAATGATCTTTAGTTCCTTCTTCTGTCTCACCTGACAATCTATTTTTAAGGCGAACAAAAAGATTCTTCGCTCCAGGATCACTACTCATTTTTTTACTCTCTTTCTTAAAAAAGTTATCTAAATAAAGTTATTATAGCATAGAGCAATTAACAGTATGTTAAAATAGCAAATAAGACTAAAAGGAGGAACTCCTTATGAAAAAAAGCCACGTTTTATTAGTTTTTACTTTTTTATTACTTGTTCCATATATCTGTAGCTTACTAATTATCGGTATCGGCTATAATGCACTAGTTCTCCATTCGGCAGAAATTTACCGCACAATTATTGGTGCTTTAGTCGGTTCTATCATTATGTTTGCAGTTAAAGCTACGATTCAACGACCAGTTGATCTATTAGCTATGCAAACTAATGACGGCTTGTTAAAGCAGCTTTTGCGCTTTTTCAGTATTAGACGACGCTATTTCTTATTATTTGCAAATATCGTCTTAGATTTTATTTTATGCTTTGCCGCAACTTATTTAGTACGTGCCGTGTTAACACTAGATCAAATTGTAGGTAGTTCCATCGGTTTCGTCTTATTAATCATGTTCGTATCAACTTGTCTTGGCGCTTATGTTGAATACGATAATCTATCAATCGATCCACAACAACATTAATTATTCACTGACCTTTACGTAAAATGCTTGGGTCAGTTTTTTTGTATCTAAATCTAGATTCCAGACAATATATGGAGTATCGCTATCACCTAAGTTCTCATAAACCTTAACTCCATTGGCTACTACCTTTTTTACAAAATTAGGTACAGTGCTATTTAATGGCAAGTTAAAGTAAACTAAATTTTGATTTTCTTCTACTTCTTCATCTATTTCAGCCTTAGGTAATTCAAACTTCATTAAACCTGTTGGCACCTTATCAGCTTCCACATCAGTTACTACGCCATACCAGTACATAAAGCTATCTGGGCCTGAAACAATTAAGGCTGAACGCTTATTTTCTAGATTATTATCTGCTAAAAACTTTTGAAATACTTCATCATTTTCCATTTGTTGATTAGATTCCATAAAACTCTTTTGGGCATTCATCAAACTATCTGGGAAAGGACGGCCAACAAATAACTTCTTATCAATATTCTTTTTCATTTTTTCTCCTTAATATTCTGCTAAATCATCAAAATTAATTACTTCACCATTTAAAAATGCATCAATTTCACTAGTTGAAAAACCATGGCTGAAGAGATATTTCTTCATCCGAAACTTGCATTCACTTTCATCATAGCGACGAAAACGTTTATAGGCTTTGATGCCCTGCTTTTTTAAAGCTTGCATTTGCAAATCTTCATCATCTTCAAGATCTAAAGATGCAATTATTTCACTGCTAATTCCACCGTCAAAACCATGCATTAATAACTTAGTTTTCATCTTACGCTTTAATTCTCGCTGAGCCAGTTTACCTGCTTGATGAATCATCGATTTGATTACTCTTTGACCGACTTCAATCCAGTCTTCATCCATCACTTCGTCTAATTCTGTCTGACTGATTTCTGGATCAACACCTTTTTGCGTTAATTTACGTAGCAAACTTTTCGGTCCATCTGATCCGACACGTAAATCATTTTTAATAAATAATTTAGCATACTGACGATCATCTAAATAACCTAACTCATTTAACTGATTAACGGCACTATTAGCAGCTTCATCAGAAATTTCATGCTTTTTTAAATACTGCAAGACTTCAAAAATAGTTCGAGGTTCGTAACTCAAAAAATGTGCTGCTAGATCACTAGCTTTAGCAGCAGCATCAAATTGTCTGATTTTTTCAACTTGCTCATCATCAAGTTCTTTTCCTTTTAAAAGAACAAACTCAGCGACTGTTTTTTCACCAGCAGAAAAAGCATATTTACCATCTAGGAAAATATTATAGCGACCTGGGCGCTTTTGTGCACTAACTTTGGTTATGATCATTTTTTCACCTCGCATATTCCAAAATACATGCTAGCAAATTTTTTTAAATCTTGCTAAGAACTTTTACCAGGTAGTACAATTAAAAGCAATGTAATTAGTTTTTAGTAGAAAGAATAAGATGATGAATAAAAAATTTACAAATAAAAAACAACATCATGAAAAAGATGTAATTATCACAATTAAACGTTTGGGAATTAATGGCGAAGGAATCGGCTATTATAAAAAGAAGATTATCTTTATCCCAGGTGCTTTGCCAGATGAAGTAGTCGTAGCCAAAATTGTTAAGAGCTACCCTCACTATCTTCAAGGTGAACTTGTCCGCATTAAGGAAAAGAGTCCTGATCGAGTAGCTTTCCCAGAAGGCGTAGATCCAGAAATTGGTGGATTGGAACTAGCACATTTGTCTTATGAAAAGCAACTTGAATTCAAGCGTAATAATATGCTTGAATCACTTAGAAAGTACCATCCAAGAAACTATGCTAAATACAAGGTTAAGAAGACTATCCCTGCTCCTGATGAATGGCATTACCGCAATAAGGCACAATACCAAATCGAAAATGTTCACGGTAAAACTAAATTAGGTCTTTTTGCACCAAATTCTCACCGCTTGATCGATTTGCCTAAGATGCCTACGCAAAGTGAAGACACTCAAAAGACTGAACGTGAAATCAAAGTTTTAATTGAGAAGTTGCATGTCCCTGTTGCTAACTTCCGTCGTCATTTACCCGGCGTCAAAACTATCGTAGTGCGTCAATCTGAAGCTAGCAAAGAAATTCAAGTTACTTTGATCACCATTGGTCACAAGATCAAGAACTTAATCCCACTTGCTAAAGAAATCATGAAGCTGGATAATGTCGTCAGCGTTTACCAAAACGAAACTGAATGGCAAAATCCACAGGTTTGGGGCAATAAAACTGAAAAATTATTGGGTAAAAACCAAATTATGGAAGAAATTTTGGGTAAGAAATTTGCTTTATCCCCACGTGCCTTCTTCCAACTCAACCCGGTTCAAACTGTCAACCTTTATTCAGAAGCATTGAAATACTTAGACTTAACCCCAGATCAAACTTTAATTGATGCCTATAGTGGTGTAGGTACATTAGGTATCTTAGCTGCTGATCGCGTCAAGCAAGTTATCGGAATCGAAACTATTCCTGAAGCCGTTAAAGATGCAGAGCACAATGTGGAACTCAATCACATCAAAAATGCAGATTACATCCAAGGCAGCGTAGAAAAGGTATTGCCTGAATTAAAGAACAGCGGCGTTTCAATCGATGCCTTAATCGTTGACCCACCTAGAACGGGCTTGGCTAAAAAATTAATCAAAACTCTTTTACAGGTAAAACCTGAAACTTTTGTTTACATTTCATGTAACCCATCTACTTTAGCCCAAGATTTAGTCTTATTAAGTGAAGTTTACGATGTCCGTGTAATCCAAAATGTGGATATGTTGCCACAAACTCCACGTTGTGAAGCAATCGCTAAATTAGTTTTAAGAAAATAAGATAAGAAAAACAACCTAGTTATCAGCTAGGTTGTTTTTGCATACAAAAAGCGACTGTCGGGCAATCCTTGTCTCTTAGCAGTCGCAATTCAAGTGGATGAGGTAGCTCATCAAATTGATAGTCACGATCTTCAACTGTTCGTTATGTATTAAAACAATGGCATCATCGTAACCAATATTAACATTCACTTGTTCGGGTCTTTACATAAAACGTAACTTTTAATGAATTGGAGTTTTGTAAACAGCCATTATTAGGGCTGATACCTCTACATATAGAGAATCTTTCAAGTTTCCAATAATAATACAATTCTGGAGATAAAAACTTACTTATATTTATACTTGTTAACTTAATTTCTACCTCTTCCACGTCCCTAATTATATCCTGTTGTGTAACCGCTTGCAATAATTAATGAATATATTTTTTCAAAAAAGCTTTGATAACTTGTCGATATTTATTTTTGTACATTGGATAAGATAGAGCGTGCCCAGCTAACGGTGCAACCCATAAAAACTTAGGTGCATTAGTTGCCGCATAATTTTGATACACCATTTCGGTAGGCACAAAGTGGTCTTTTCCACCATGGATAAACAAAAACGGCCGCGTATTCTTCCGCAATTGTTTAACAGATGATGCTCGTTTTAAGAAAAAGCCATTCTCTATTCTATTAATACCACTCATGGTCTTGATCAAAGGTTTACGAATTACTTTAGGCAAACCAAATAAATTACCTGCTTGATAATCCACTTCTTCTTTTACACTGGAATATCCACAATCTTCAATAAATGCTTTTACCTGCTTAGGTAATTTTAAGCCGGAAACCATCATCGCAGTAGCACCGCCCATGCTTTGTCCCATCACGACGATCTGAGTATCATCCCCAGTATAGCCAATCGCTTTTTTAATCCAGCGTAAAATATCGTCTTTTTCTACCCAGCCATAGCCAATATATTCGCCTGAGCTGCGTCCATGTGCCCGCGCATCAGGCAACAAGACATTATATCCCAAATCATAAAACATCTTGGCAAAACCAGCCATGCTATCTCCGTCGCTCATAAAGCCATGCAATAAAATCGTCGTCTTCTTAGAATGATTATCAAGATAGTTAGCATATAAACTTATATTAGAATCTACTCTTAAAATCCATTCTTGTTTTTCAAATTCTTTGAACCCAAGCTTGTCACGATATAGCGCATCCCTACCGGATAATTCTTTAGATTCTGGCTTTTTCTTATAAGTGGTCATCGCGTATTTAAAAAAATAGTCGCTAATTGCTAACCACCCTAGTCCAGCCAAAGTCAAAGACGATAATATTATTTTTTTCTTCATTTTGATTCTTCCATGTTAATTTACTTTATTATTCATTCTATAATTAGTTAATAACTATTACTAATTTTAATTATACTTGAAAATGCGCTTAACAGATTTACTTCAATTAATTAACGATTTAAATATTAATACCACTTTTTATCTAAAAATAGACGATAAAGTTGTTCCTTGGGGCAAACTAACTCTGGTAGATGGCCACTGTCTGCTTTATCCAGGAGAAAAAGCAATGACTAAGGCTAAACTGATCCGCTTAGTAGGTCATATGCATAACCGCGGTATTCCTCTTTTAATAGCAGTTGACCAAGAAGAACATCACATTTTTGGATTACAAATCAAAGAAGACAACAATCAAATTGTTCTTATGTAAAAAGGCTACGATCATCATGATCATAGCCTTTTCCATTTTACTTAACTTTATATTGACGAATATTGCCTTTAGTACCTGCAAAATACCAAGTGCCTTTTTCATCATCACTAGTTAATTCTTCATTGTCTTCCGGATCTTCAAGCGCAGTATTAAACACATCTTCGTATTCAGGAATACTTAACTTTTGACGTCTTTCAAGCATCTTTTCATCACTGGCTGCATTAATTTCTTTTTCATAGCAAGCTACAAGATTGCCACTGTAAAATTCACCCATGGCACCTGAGCCATATGAGAATAAACCAACTAATGAGCCAGCTGATAAATTACCGTTTTCAAGCAAACTCAACAAGCTCATATAAAGAGAGGCAGTATAAATATTACCAACTCGACGTGATAATTGTTTAGAAGCAGCAAATGAATTTTGCAATTTTTCAGTAGTGGCTTCATCTTGATCAGCAACAGCAATTCGATTAGCCTTTAACCCCATCTTAGTGAATGGCAAGTGATAAATAATAGCATCAAAATCTTTTGTTTCCAAATTCTTTTGCTTTTTATAATCCGCAAAAGTTTTGCTAAAGAAATCTAAATAGACTTGTGTTGAATATTTACCATCAACCATTGCTAATTTAGAGTTATTTGGACGCCAAAAGTCATTAATGTCCTCGCTGTATGCACTGTGACCATCATTTAAAGCTAAAATAGCTGGATCAGCCTTAATCAGCATACTTACACTACCAGCACCTTGGGTTACTTCACCCGCAGTACCAATACCGTAACGTGCAATATCACTACCAATGACCATTGCAGTTTGGTCGGAATGAACTCTAACGAAATCACGTGCAATCATTAAGGCAGCGGTTAAGCCAAAACATGCCTCTTTTACTTCAAAAGTCCGCACTTCTGGTTTTAATTTAAGTGCTGTCTTAACAAAAAGTGAAGCTGATTTAGATTGATCGATCCCGCTTTCGGTACCAAAGACCAATAAACCAATCTTATCCTTATCAATCCGGTCAATGTACTTCATCGTTGCATTAATTCCCATTGAAACAGCATCTTGGGTTTGATCTGCAACGCTCATTTCACTTTGACCAATACCGATCAAAAACTTATTTGGATCTTCATTTCTTGCATGGGCTAAATCAACCATGTCTACATATTTGTTAGGAGTAAAAAGTCCAATCTTATCAATACCTACTTGCATTATTTTCCCTCTCTTATTTGCTTTAAAACAAGTTGTGCATAACTTTCAGAATAATCTTTTTGCTCAATTATTTGTGTTAATACCTGCTTCTTTTCATCATCACTGGCATCAAGTTCAGCGACGATATTGCGTGCTTGCAGCTTCATATGTCCTGCTTGAATTCCTACAGTAGAAATCGCCAGCAGTGCTGCCAGATTATTAGCTAACCCAACACTGACAATAATTTCGGCTAACTTAGCACTGGTAATCTTCTTACCTAAAATAGCAAAACTCTGCTGTACATCTTTGCGAGCCTTAATAGAACCACCAACTACTCCAATAGCCATTGGCAAAGTTAATTCGCCAACTAGCTTGCCATCTTGCATAGTCCATTTAGACAAACTGCGATAATGTCCATCTTGGTTAGCTAAAACTGCAGTCGCACTTTCAATTGCGCGGTAATCATTTCCTGTAGCAATTAACACCGCATCAACGCCATTCATGATTCCTTTATTATTGGTTACTGCTCGATATGGATCTTCATAACCAATTTTGCTGAGCAAAGCAACACGTTCAGCTACTTTCCGGCCACCCATTGTTTTAGGATCAAGAGTAACTATAACCGTAGTCAACTGACTAGGATAATTTGATAAAATGGCAAATAATTTTTCTTCAACACCTGGGAATTGTTTTAATTTAGCTGCTAAAAATTCCAAGATAGAATTTGTCTTATTTGCCCCCATTGCTTCAGCGGGATCAACTAAAACTTTAAGATAGACTAAATCACCTTTTTGTTCAGCCTCAATTGATCTAGTTCCACCACCGTGACGAATTAAACTAGCAAATTCTGTATTAGCTAAATCGATCAAATCAGGAAATTGTTTTTTTAAGTTTACCAAAGAAAAGTCAGAATTTATCTTTAAAACGATTTGACCATAGATTCCTGTTCGCTTGCTAGTTGCCTTGACTCCACCATTTCGTGCAAAAATATGAGCACCATGATTAGCAGCTGCCACAACTGAAGGTTCTTCTACAGCCATAGGGACCATATACGATTGCTCATTTAGTAAAAGATTTTGCACTACTCCCAAAGGCAACCGTAATTGGCCCACAACATTTTCGCTTAATTTGTCTAAGCGGTTAAGAACCTGATCATCAATATCTTCTAAATTTATTCCTTCAGATTGTAAAATTTCTCGCCTTTGCTCAGGCTTTAATTGATAAAACTTCATTAAACATTCTCGATTTCATATGCGATTGCTTGACCACCGCCAATGCACAAAGTTACCAATGCACGCTGGCCTTGCTCCTTCTTTAAGCCACTAATTGCAGAACAAATTAATCTGGTTCCAGTTGCACCTAATGGATGTCCCAACGCAATGGCACCACCCATGATATTTAATTTATCATCAGGGATTTGCAAATCACGAGCTACTGCTACGCTTTGCGAAGCAAAGGCTTCGTTTAGTTCTACAATATCATAATCATTAATTGAACGTCCTGTTTTTTCAAGCAGCTTCTTCACGGCAAAATATGGTGCATATCCCATATAAGCAGGATCAAATCCAGCTTCCGCAAAAGCTCCTAGCTTAGCAATCGGCTTTAAGTTTAATTCCTTAACCTTGTCTTCTGTGGCTAATACCAACATACTTGCACCATCTGTTAATGGAGACGAATTACCGGCGGTTACGTCACCATCCTCTTTAAAGACCGGTTTTAATTGACTTAAGGCTTCCATAGAAGTATCTGGACGAATTGGCTCATCATGATCTAAAGTTTCACCATCAATTTCAATTGGCAAAATTTCGTTATCAAAAAAGCCATATTTCGTTGCTTCTGCCGCTTTTTTATGAGAACGAAGACTAAATTCATCCATCTCTTCACGGGTAACATGATATCTTTGTGCAACGTTTTCGGCGGTAATCCCCATATGTTGTCCAGAAAAAGCATCCATCAAGCCATCATTTATCATAGTATTTACTAAATGGTCTGCAGGATTTTCTTTATTTTCTTTTTTAACCAAATATGGTACACGGGTCATACTTTCGCTACCACCAACTGCAACTAGATCTAAATCGCCCATTTCCATTTGACCTTGAGCTAAACGGACAGCCTTAAGGCTAGAGCCACAAACATCATTAATCGTTGCCGCAGTGGATTCTTCTTTCATTCCTGAATTAAGAGCAACCTGACGAGCCATATTTTCACCCAAGCCTGTACTCAAAACATTGCCCATAAAAAGTTCTTGGACCTTATCAGGATTAATATTTCCATCTTTTAACGCGCCCTTTAATGCCATTACGCCAAGATCAATTGCCGAAGCATCTTTAAAAAATCCACGATACTTGCCAAAAGGTGTTCTCTTGGCTGCTACAATATAAATATTTTTCATCACTTTTTCTCCATTTGTATTATTAACACTATGATCATAACAAAAAATATTAAAAAAAACATAAAAAGACTACGCTTTCGCGTAGTCTGTAAACAATTATCTGCTTTTTATTTATTATTTTTATCTTCAGCTTCAAATTGCTTAGATAGCTTCTTAATATACGCACGCAATTGATCCTTAATTTCAGGATGCTTTAGTCCATATTCAATAGAAGTTTCAAGATAGCCTTCTTTATTACCAACATCATGACGTTCACCTTTAAATACATGAGCAAACACGCGTTGTGTCTTATTCATCGTATCAATGGCATCTGTTAATTGGATTTCTCCGCCACGCCCTGGTTTTTGATGAGCCAAAATATCAAAAATTTCTGGTGTAAGCAAGTAACGTCCAATAATTGCATAATCACTTGGTGCCTTATCAATATCTGGCTTTTCTACAAAAGACTTAACGTTGATTAAACCAGGCATGATTTCATTTTCAGGTTCAATTACCCCATATTTAGAAACTTCTTCATGAGGCACTGGCATTACAGCAATAGTAGAAGCATGAGTCTTGTCATAACGATTAATCAATTGCTTAGTTAAAGGAATTTTGTCATCCATCAAATCATCCCCAAGCATTACTACAAATGGCTCATCTCCAACAAAGCTGCGAGCACGATAAATTGCATCCCCTAAGCCTGCTGGATGTGGTTGTCTAGTATAGTACAAATTGACACCTAAGTTGGTAATACCTTGGGTCAACTTAAGCAACTCGCTTTTACCCTTTTCTTCCAAGTCTTGTTCAAGTTCTGGATTAGAATCAAAATGATCTTCAATTGGTCGCTTATTTTTACCAATAACAATCAAAATATCTTCAATACCAGACTTCTTGGCTTCTTCTACGATAAATTGAATTGTTGGTTTATCAACAATTGGCAACATTTCTTTAGGTAAAGCCTTAGTTGCAGGTAAGAATCTAGTACCTAAACCGGCAGCTGGAATAACAGCTTTTCTTACTTTCATACAGACACTCTTTCTATTCTCTTAACTTTTAACAGTATCATAGCAAAATCGTGATTTTAGAGCTACTTTTGTTTTCGCCTTTTATCTTGAATATAACTTGCAATCCTACCAGCAGAATACTCAAGCTCTCCTACTCGATTACGAATAATCGTTGCATTAACAGCAACGCCAAATAAAAACAATAGTGAAGCAATGTTCAACCACAACATAAAGATAATAAACGTACCGACAATGCCGTAGTTTTTCCAAGTAATTGGAAAGTTATGCAAATAAAAACTAAATAAAAATGATAACGCCATCCATCCAAATGAAGTGACAAATATCCCCGGCCAAATTACACGTTTCTTTAGTTTAATATTTGGCAAAACATAATTTAAGTAAAATACCGCCAAAATTATAATCAAGAAAATCACAGGATAACGATAGCTAAATATTTTACCAATTTCATGAACTGGTACTTTAAAAATTGCATCCATTAAATCTAGCAATTCTTGACCAAACGCCAATATTACACCAACTGCAGTAAAGATGATAATCATCAAAGTAGTAAAGATGACTGTGATCAACCTTGTCCACAAAAAATTAAGCATTGAAAGTTTTAATTCAACTTGGTGAACACCATACAGTCGGTTCTCACCTAATCTAATTGCATTAACCAAATTAGAAAAAGACCAAATCGCTAAAATAATACCAAATGAAATATAGCCAGTAGATGTCGTCTTCAATAAAGAATTGATGATCGGCATAATAAAACTAGATACTTGATCTGGAAAAATCAAATTTAAATATTTTGCAATAGGCGCTGTATCAATATGAAACAGAGGCAGGACATTTCCGATAATAATGATAATCGGAAAGATTGAAAACAAAATATAATATGCAATTACAATTGAACTATCAATAATCTCACCTTGCGACAAAATCGTTCGCAAAGTAAGAAAGAAATCACTTATTTTTGAATTAGATTTCTTTATCTCATTTTTCATTCAAGAACCTAATCATCCATCTCATCAAAGTGAGGGATGTATTTTTCTAAACCATCATATGGTTTTTGTAAAGTTAAGATCTTAGGACCATCTTTAGTAATAGCAAAAGTGTGTTCAAATTGAGCAGCATTTGAACCATCTGGAGTTGCGTAGTAAACCCAGTCATCGTTAGGGTCATCAACTGTTCTTTGGTCAATATGCCAATCGCCACCTGCTTCAACCATTGGTTCACAGGTAATAGTCATACCTTCACGAAGACGAATGCCGTGACCAGCCTTGCCCCAGTGTGGTACTTCTGGATCTTCGTGAATTGATGGTTGAATACCGTGACCAATTAATTCGCGGACATCGCCATAATGGTTTTCGTCTTCAACCCAATGTTGAATAGCGGCACCAATATCACCGATACGGTTACCTAAAACGGCTTGATCAATTCCTAAGTACATTGCCTTCTTAGTTACTTCGATTAATTTCTTATCAGCTTCTGAAATTTCACCAACTGGATAAGTAGTGCATGAATCTGACTCGTAACCATTTAAGTTGCAAGTTACATCAACCTTAACGATGTCGCCTTCCTTTAAGATACGGTCTTTTCTTGGAGTTTGGTGAGCAATTTCATCGTTAACTGAGATACAAGTACCATACTTGTAGCCTTCAAAGCCTTGTTCTGAAAGACGACCACCACGACTCTTAACAAAGTCTTGGCAGAATTCTTCAATTTCCCAGGTTGAAATTCCTGGCTTAATTACATCACGCAAGCCTTCAAACATTGTTGCAAGAAGATGGCCTGAAGCTTGCATACCTTTAAGTTCTCTAATTGATTTAATTGTAATCAAAACAAATTCTCCTTTGATAAAACTTTTTTAGTTTCAGATATCACTATTATACCGTTTTACTAAATACTTTTAAAAGGCTAATCATTTTCGTCTTTCAAAGTATTGAGTGTGACGTAAATTTCTTTGGCGATTATAATCTCTGCCATTTAATTGGAAATGCTCGCCATATACTAAAGAAACAATCTTATATTGTCCCGACTTTGTCTTGCCGAAGATCACATAATCGCTCCATGTGTCTCTAGCAAAGCTATCCTCAAAGCTTTCATTAAATTGAACTTCTTTATCCTGACCATTGACGTTTAATTGCGTAATAATCAAATTCTCGTCTAACTTGGCATATTTGACAACTTCAATATTATTAACAACGGTATCATCAATCGTTCCCTGTGAGATCTTCAATTTAATTTCCTTAACCATGGCTTTGTAGAAATATTTATCTAAATATTTTCTAAGTAAATGCAGACTATGATGGCGGTTGACATATTTTTCGCGTAAAAGCTGACTATATAAATACTGAGCTTGAATATAAGTCTCTGTAAAACTATCATCTAATTCATTATTTTTATTTTCCACTAATTTAATTTTGGTTAACCGCAACATTTTCTCGAACTTACTAATTGTTAAATTAGGTTGAAAAAGTGTATAGGCGTTGTCGCTTTAAATGGTACGCATAATGAATCTTGCGCAGCCAATAGCGGAATCTAGAAAAAAGCATTTCTAAATATACTAATCCTCCCAGAACTAGGAAAATTAGTAATATTACTCCCCAACTATGTAAATCAAAGAAATCCGCATCACTATCTGAATCTGATGACGACCAACCACCGCCGCCGGATAAAGAACCACCACCTGTTGAAGTACTACCTCCACCCGTTGATCCCATCGAAGCATAGGTTGGCTGATTATAACAACTTTGCCCAACTACGATTGTCGCACTTAAGGCTAAAAACAAAATAATAAAAATTCTGAAAATTTTATGCATAAATTACCCTCTACTAAAAAAACTCTGTTATCTCTGATTTACTTTACCGTTTGTTTAATTAAAAATACAGAAAAAATTTTAAATCCTTAAATATAAGGCAAAATAATGAATTTCAATTTTAAAAATTTGATAAAACCAAACGATTTTACGATAGTTTCATGTATAATAAAATGTCGTATAATGCAGTGAAAGGTATGAAAAATCATGAAAGCAAGAATTGTCTACGCCAGTATGACTGGCAATGATGAAGACATGGCAGATATATTAGAAGAAGATCTTCAAGACTATGGCTTTGACGTTGAAACCAGCGATGTTGGTTTTACGGATGCTAACGATTACTTAGAAAGTGATCTCTGCATTTTCATTACTTACACTTATGGTGAAGGTGCAATGACCGATGAAATTGCAGACTTTTATGAAGAATTAAAGGCTTTAGATTTAAGTGGTAAATATTTTGCTGTCATGGGTTCTGGAGATAAGACCTATGGTGAACACTTCTGTGAAAATGTTTTTGACTATGAAAAGGCATTTAAAGAATGTGGTGCTACTGAGATTACTAAACCAGTCACTATTGAAAATGCGCCTGACGATGAAGCAATTGATCTAATCGACCAAGCTGCAAAGGAAATGGCTGATAAGCTACATGACTAAAAATAAAAAAGAAGTTACTGCTGTCGATCAAGCTCAAATTCGACAATTAGGGCAAAAAATACTTAAAAGACACCGTAATCTTTGGGTATACATGATTTTTGGCTTTGTAGCTGCCTTAATTAACACTTTAGTCTTTATGGTGCTTCACTCTTGGTGGCACAGCGTAATGGTGATTTCTAACACCATTGCTTTTATTGTGTCCAACCTGGCATCATTTTACTTTAACCAAAAAGCCGTTTTTATTAATAATGTCGATCATGATCACAGCACATGGCATAAATTAATAGTTTTCTTTACCTATCGTGTAATTAGTCTAATTCCAGATACTTTAATTATGCTGGTAGGATTATCTTGGCTTCATTTAAACGCCTTACTTGTTAAGATCATTGACCAAGTATTAGTTGGTGTATTCAATTATTTAACTACTAGATCAGTCTTTCAAAAGCAAGAACATACCATGATTGAACGAGCTAAGATGCGGATTCAAGAACAAAAAAATAAACGAGATAATAAAAAAAGGGCTCTATGATAAATCCTGTTGATAGATTTCTATGATATTCTATCAATGGGATTTTTTGGTAGAAAAAAAGAGGCATAAGCCTC
>NZ_JAEHNT010000031.1:0-1452 GCF_016742815.1 Lactobacillus sp. A27 | reverse complement strand
TGAACTGAGACCTAAAAATTAGACAGTTTAAAATACAGGATTAATAGAGGCTTGATTCCGATATTCTTTCGGAGTTAAGCCTTTTAATCTGCTCTTTATCCTTTCTTCGTTATAGTATTCGATGTATTCTTCAATGGCTTGAGTTAATTCTTGAAGGTTATGGTATTTGTATTCTTGGTCATAAAACATCTCTGTCTTAAGCAGACCAAAGAAGTTCTCCATTAAACCGTCATCCATGGAATTGCCTTTTCTGGACATGCTTTGAGTGATGCCTTGAAGTTTTAAAGCACGTTGGTATTTTGGACTCTGATATTGACAGCCTTGGTCAGTATGAAAGATACAGTTGTTAAGAGCTGTTTCTTTAGCGAAAGCTTTATCAAGCATTGTCATTACTAAATCCATATCTGGATGTTTTGAAATAGAGTAAGAAACTATATCACCGCCGCAGCCATCCAAAATAGGCGACAAATACAGCTTTTCATCATTAAGATGAAATTCAGTGATGTCAGTATACCATTTCATATTAGGCATTGGCGCAAAGAAATCGCGGTGAATCAAATTAGGTGCTATTTTGCCAATAGTACCTTTATAGCTTGAATACTTGCGCTTATTGCGTCTGATACCCTTAAGACCTAGCTTATGCATCCAGTAGCGAACTGTTTTCTCAGTAACGTTCCAGCCATCTTTGAGTAGCTGCAATGCTACTCGGCGATAGCCATAGCGCCCCTGATGATAATTGAAGATTTCCTTGATCTTGGCAATGAGTTTAGAACGCTTAGGCTTTTTAGGCTTTCTTTTAATGATCTTGTAGTAAGAGCTTCTGGCAATTATCGGTAGCCCTGGATGCTCAGCGATTGCTTCTAAGACGTAGTCCAAGCTGACTTTGAATTCATGCCTTAGATCAGTAATTGCCTTAGCTATTTGTTCTGATCTTTTTCTTGATCCAAGGCTTTCAGTTTTTTTACGTATTCGTTCACAATACGCAATCGCAAGTTTTCTTCTTTCAGCTTTTGGATCTCTTTCTCCAGTTCCTTGCGTGATTTCTGACTCTCTTTGACCACGGGCAGGGCGTCCTTTCTGTTTGATAATGACATTATACCCGTTTTCTTTGTATTCTCTAAGCCATTTGTTAAGCATGGCAATGCTTTTGAAGCCTAATTCTAGCGATAATTGAACATATGACTTAGTACCAAAGATAGCTTGTTCAATTGCTTGCTCTTTAAATTTTTTAGAATAAACCTGCTTTCCAGTATTTAAAATATCCGTTCCATGCATATCAATCAATCTAAGCATGTAATCTAAATTAGCTAAGTTCATTTTATATGCTTTAGACAATTGACTTATTGAGATATTCTCATCTTTCCATTTACGATAAATTTCTATTTTTTGTTCTTTATTAAATTTAGACATAGTAAAAGACCTAAAAGTGTCTCACTTTTAGGTCTCACTTCA
>NZ_JAEHNT010000030.1:0-41489 GCF_016742815.1 Lactobacillus sp. A27 | reverse complement strand
GAATTATCTGCTTAAGCCGCTTAAAAAAGAATATCCTTTTTTGAAAAACAGCGATTCTTCAAGCTTGCAGGTAGTTAATGAATTTCTAACTCAGTCTTGGAAGAACTTCTTTCAAGATAAAAGTGGTCAAATTGGCAAGCCTCGTTTTCATTCACGCAAGTATCTGAAAAGGTCTTATACTGGTAAATCGACTATCAGAATTGCAGGTAAAAGATATTTAAAGATTCCTAAATTAGGCTGTGTCAAAACCAGCAAGACTGGAGTTTTGCAAGATGTTAAGATTAAGCGCTACACTGTTCTGCTTGAACCAACAGGAAAATATTATTTGTCTCTACAGGTAGAAATATCTGAACCAGAGAAGTACAGCTTAACTGGCAAACAAGTTGGAATTGATGTTGGCGTAGCTGATTTAGCAATTCTATCTAATGGTTTAAAGTACTCTAGTTTTGACAGCTCTTATTTTGAAAAGAAAGCTAGAATTTGGCAGAAAAAGTATTCTCGACGTAGACATTTAGCTAAATTACTAGTTTTACAAGATAAGAATAAAAGGGTACTTTGTCCTAGAAGCTTAGAGAGTTTCACTAATTGGCAAAAAGCACAAAAGTCAAAAGCCAGATGCCAAGCAAAAATAGCTAATCAGCCCAGAGATTACCTGCATAAATTAACTACGCATTTAGTTAAGCAATATGATGTAATTGCGATTGAAGATTTGAAAACCAAGAATCTTCAGAAAAATCATCACTTAGCCAAATCAATTGCCAATGCTTCATGGCGAATGTTTAGACAAATGCTGGAGTATAAGTGTGAATGGTATGGGAAAAAGCTAGTTGCAGTTGATCCTAAGAATACTTCCAAAATTTGTTCAAAATGTGGCTATAACAGTGGTGCTAAGCCATTAGAGATTCGTGAATGGACCTGTTCTAAGTGTCAAACTAAGCATGACCGAGATATTAATGCGGCAGTTAATATCTTGCATAAAGCAAAGCTAAATGGTCAGGGACTGACCATGGTAACAAGCTGAGTTCCGTGAGTTAGGTATTTGAATAATTCAATGTAAGATCCTAAACACTACTCAGTGTTCCCAGAAATCCGGCACTTCAGTGCCGGTGTAGTTCATTCAAAATTATCTTGTTTAATTACCCGGTAGGTTGCAATTATTAATACCAGGATCGAGCAAGCCATTCCTACGTAGGCCATCGTCCCAATGCGAACAGCATTATTAGCCGCTTCTCTTGCCAGTTGGTTTTCCATAGCATAACCAACTACCCATTTACGCATTAAAACAGGAGTTAAGATAAAACTAAATGTGGTAATCAATGAAGTAATCAAAGTCACATTTCTAGAATATGGTTCTTTAAAAAATTGTGCTAATACACAAAAAGCTGGAGCAATCATCAAAAGCATGATCCACATAATAATCCAGCGACCAGAACTACTATTCATCATTTGCGCACTATTTGTGGCATAACGGTATGAACTCCAGAGCTGACCACCAGTGACTGTATTTAGTAAACTCAAAAAGTATGATCCTTGTTGACCATAATAGCCACCATTATTAGACAATGCTCCTTGAATAATTTGGAAACTATCGGTTGACCCTGCCGATGAAAAGTCGACAGTTACCACTTGCTTCATATAGGTAGCTAAAAACATAGTAACTGAGCCACCTAATTCTAAAGCTCTCAGCATACTTAATTTTCTTGAAGCTTTTAGATGAAATTCAAGACTAAGTACTTGATGGGGATGATGACTGTGGCCGATGACGTATATTCCAACAATTACAACTGCCAATAAGATTAATAATCCCCACCATAATTTGATCATGGCAAGAAATAGTGCCAAGACAATAATTGCAACTGAAATATATGGTCGATCAGAAAAGATTGTCCAGAAATTGAGCTTTACGTGATTATAATTTTCACGTGAAAGATCGATTTTGGTATTAGCAGCAGGTTTAGGATTGCTAATTTTTTTGCTTCTAAATTCTTCACGACTATTTACTCTACTTTTAGAATAATTGATTCGTGATCGATCAGCACCATCTTGTCCATGTTCCTTCTTCATACGATATTCTCGCCGCGACATGTGTGCCATAAAGATAACTCCCTTCTAGAACCATTATCGTAGCACATTATTTCATTAATAATCTTTTTATTATAAAAAATTGGAAAAATATTTAATTTTTTGTATGTGCTAAAATAAACATTAAAACTTATTCTTATTTTTTGAAAGAGATGACACTTTGACTACTATTAAATCACGCAATCTGCCTGCAGGTTGGCATAAAGCTTTTTATACTCTGTGGTTAGGTTGCTTCATCACTGGGATGGGCTACTCAATGACTATGCCCTTTATCTCACTGTTTATTTCTGATTTAGGTAATTATTCTAAGCTGCAAATCAACTTATACTCTGGGCTGGCATTTGCTATGACCTTTATTGCCCAGGCAATAATTTCTCCATACTGGGGCAGCTTGGCTGACCGTAAAGGAAGAAAACTAATGTGTATGCGTGCATCCGGCGTTATGGCAATTACTATTACCTTGACTGGTTTTGCACCAAATGCGATTTATATCGTTGTCATGCGCTTCATTCAAGGGTCATTTTCTGGTTATATCAACAACGCTACGGCATTGATGGCCAGCGAAACGCCGCACGACCGTAGTGGATGGGTAATGAGTCAGATGATGACCGCTGGTACTGCTGGCAACTTGGTTGGTCCATTATTAGGTGGTGCCCTTTCTAGTTTCTTTGGCAATATCTTTGGCGGTGCATGGGGCTATCGTATTCCGTTCTTTATTACCGGTGTCTTGATGTTCATCGTATTTTTAGGAACAACATTCCTAGTTCATGAAGACTTTACTCCAATTTCTCGCGAAAAGATGAAGCCAATGGGCGAAATCATGAAGAGTTTGCCAAGTGTTAAATTAATTATCGTTATGTTCATCACTACGATGTTGGTTCAATCTTCAACTATGTCAATTGATCCTATCGTTTCATTATACGTAAAATCAATGATGCCTCATGGTTCTGATGTTGCATTTGTTGCTGGTATCGTAGCAGCAACGCCAGGACTTGGTACTTTGCTTGCTGCTTCTAAGATCGGTCATAAAATGGATGAAATTGGGCCATTACATGTATTGCGTGTCGGTTTAGTCATCGGCTTCATTTTATTTGCACCAATGGCTTTAACTAATAATCCATGGATGCTTGCCTTCTTGCGTTTCTTATTAGGTATTGCCAGTGCGGGGATGTTGCCTGCAGCTCAAACTGTTTTAACTTTGAATACACCTAAGGAAAGTTTCGGTCGAATTTTTAGTTATAATCAGTCTTTCCAAGCAGTAGGTGCAGTACTTGGATCATTAATGGGTTCTGCCATTTCTGGTTTTTCAAACTATGCGACTGTTTTCTGGGTAACCGGATTTACTTTATTATTGAACTTTATTTTAATTTTGATCTTCGCATGGGGTATTTCTTATCGAAATAAATAAGTAATCGCTTTCACTGCTTTTACTTTTAATCCATAACTGAAACTTGAAAGCACTAAAACTAGCCGAATCCATATTGGATCTGGCTTTTTGTCTCTTAAATTAGTTTTTAAGCTGTCCGCAGCAGCTGCTTTTGCATGAAAACCGGCAATAACTTAATAAAGTTGTCTAATATTTGTTCCACTGTGGCGGAGATCTCTGCTTTTACTTCTTTAAGAGCGATAAGCAGGTAGACCAATGCCTCTTCAAAGGCTAAATCAGGCAGCGCTTCATAATTATTTGTATAAATAATTTAAATAATTTTTTGAGTGCCACGCACAAAGTCTTAATAAAAATAAGGCCTATCAGCGGCTAAACGTGCTTTCACTGATAGACCTTATTCATAAATATTTGGTAGATTGCAAATTTAATCCGAATTTTTGGACAAATTTGTCAGCATAACCTGATACGGTGTTTGCCAGTCGAGTATTTTAAGCGGTCGCTGGTTAATTTGGAGTAACGTCGTCGTTAAATCTTGAGCACTAATGTGCTCAAAACGAGTCCCTTTAGGATAAAAATAACGTAAATTCCGATTAAAGCGTTCATTACTACCACGTTCAGCTGGCGTATAAGCATGGCAGTAATAGGTCTTAATACCATATTGTGATTCAAGTGATACTAGCCCACTAAACTCAGTGCCACGGTCCACAGTAAAGCTGTGCACCGGACCATTAAAAGTGGTTAGGAACTTAGTTAGTGCTTCATTATCTTCTGAAACATATAGCGCACCTTGTCCAGGCGGCTGTTTGGACGGCGGGGCTGGATGACTGGCTTGCCGACAGCGGCCTGATACCCTTTCAGTTCTGTAAGGCATACGCTCTGCCCGTTGGTGTAAAAGGCCAGATCAGTACGGTATGCCTGTATACAGCGGGCGGGAATCTCGCCAGTAAAGACAACTTCATCCTTTTTTACCTGGACCGTTTCGATGGTGGCACAGTATTTCGGTGCATCATGATAAGCCCTGGAAAGATATTCCCGGGGCGCATAGAGGGTGAAGGAGAGATAAGGTTCCAGCAGTTGCGTCCCTGATTCCTTCAATGCCTGTTCCAATACAATCGGGGCCAATGAGCGGAAGTCCGCCGGCGTGCTGACCGGACTGTAATAAAGCCCGTATTCAAAGCAAATCTTACAGTCCGTTACGTTCCAGCCGAACAAGCCCTGCTCCAGCCCGTAACGGATACCATCCCTGACAGCGTTTTGAAAACTCTGGTTCAAGTATCCCAGCGAAACCCGGCTCTCGTATTGTACACCGGAGCCAAGCGGGAGTGGTGTAACAGACAGTCCGATGGATGCCCAAAACGGGTTGGGCGGCACCTCGATATGGATGGTGTGGCTGGCTGCTTTGAGCGGCCGCTCCATATAAATGACGGTGGGTTCCTTTACCACTGTTTCAAGCTTGTATTTTTCCGACAGCAAAGCGGAAACAACCTCCAACTGCACCCGGCCCAAAAAAGAAAGAATGATCTCATGGGTGATGGAATCCACCTCGCAGCGCAAAAGCGGGTCAGTATCCGCAAGTTGCGTAAGAGCGTCCAGCAGCCGTTCTCTTTGCGCTGCCGTTTTCGGCGCAATCGACGTCCGCAGCATGGGGAGGGGGTCCTCACGCCACCTTTTACGAGGGAGCCGGGTTGGGTCCCCTAATACATCGTTTAACCTCACGCTGTCGCTGGGAAGGATAACAATTTCACCCGGATAAGCGGTGTCTGTCCGAACAATTTCCCCTTTGGATGGAATACGCATCTCTGTGATTTTCAGCTTTTCTCTCCCGGCCAGGGCCACCGTATCCCGCAGGCGCAGCGTTCCGCTGTATAGCCGTAGATAGACACGCCGCTGGCCGCAATCTGTATACTCCACCTTGAAAACGCTGCCGCATAGGGCGGCGCTCCCCTGTTCCCCAATCGGTTGGAACAGCCCTGTCACCGCATCCATCAACGGTTGAATGCCAAGGCCCTTTTTGGCGCTGCCATAATAGACCGGGAACAGGGAGGCGTCTTGAACCCGCCGCTGTTCCTCCCGCACAAGTTTTTCCCGGCTGATTGGTTCTCCTGCGATATACTTTTCCAATAATTTATCGTTATTTTCGATGACCGCATCCCATGCTTCTATGTCGGTATTTTCCTCCAGGACTATTTCCGGGGACAGCGACACCGTCTGCTTGATGATAATATCGGCGGAGAGCTTATCCCGAACAGACTGAACCACGCTCTGCAAATCAACGCCAGCCTGGTCGATCTTGTTGATAAAGATAACGGTGGGAATGTTCATTTTCCGCAGGGCATGGAACAGAATACGGGTCTGGGCCTGCACGCCATCTTTAGCGGAGATCACCAAGATGGCCCCATCTAAAACAGCCAAAGAGCGGTACACCTCCGCCAAAAAATCCATGTGGCCGGGCGTATCCACAATGTTGACTTTACATCTGTGCCACTGGAAGGAAGTGACTGCCGCTTGAATGGTAATCCCACGCTGCCGCTCCAAAAACATGGTGTCCGTCCTCGTTGTCCCTTTTTCGACGCTCCCCGGTTCTGAAATGGCTCCGCTGGCATATAGCAGGCTCTCCGTCAAGGTCGTCTTTCCAGCGTCTACATGGGCAAGAATTCCAATATTGATTATTTTCATGTGATTGTCCTCCCTTTACTGCCCCGAAGGGCATAAAAATCCCCAGCAGTAAAATACTTTTACCACTGGGGATGATAATTTGCGGACATACACATATACAGCATACACCTGTTTGTGAGTGCTGTTTTTGGGGATATGTCAAAATTGATAAGGCAAAAGTATTCTTAAATTGGGTACAAAAAACTAAGCCCCTACAAAAGGGACTATCATAATCCTTTGTTCCCACTATTTGATTATAGTTTTATTTAAGAATACCTTGCCGCATATTTTTTACTCCTTTTCTGGAATTGAATTATTATATCACATCAGTTTTAGGAAAACAAGTATCTAAAAGAAATTTTTCTTCCCCTTATATGTAACAATCATACCGGCTTCCTAACGTTCAGAATGGTTTCTACTGTCTGCTGCGGTGTTTGGTTGGAATTGTCCAGCCAAAAGCCGATCCGTGGTGTTGTCTGCATTTTACTAAATACAAATTCAATGTATACAGAAAGAAATATATAAGGAGTGGGAGGGATTCCGCCGTAGTCGGCATTGTAGGAAAATCCAAAAGTTTAGATTTTCTCAAAATGCTTATCTTTTGGTCTTTGGTTCGGAATAGTGTAGTGCTGGCGGTCTATCTATTGTTTTCGGTTGCTTGCTTCTTTACCGTACATGAGCATTGATTGCTGTATTGTAGATCAATTAATACCAATAACAAAAGATTAATAATAGGCAAAATTAAAAAATAAACAAATCGTGTTTTCCAATTTGCCAAAAATGAAAGTGAGGAAAATTGTGTTGCCATTAGATTATCTTCAACGTTCCTTTCTCTCGCGCTAAATCATTAATTTTTCTAACCATAACTAAAATTAACAATATCCAGATCAGCATACTGCAGATATAGGCCAAAATATTGGTCATATTCCCTGAATAAAGCAAAACCCTAACTGGCATAGTCATTGGCAAAAAATATTGTGATACTTCCATCAATGGTAGAGAAATCACTCTATTACCAAATAATCCTGTTAATAGTAAAATTGGAATATTAATCAACGCTTCGTAGACTAACGCGTTAGGAGTTAAGGTGAAGAAAGCCGCGATTAAAATATCCATTGTAGCTGCAGCAATCCAAAGCAAGATAACTATCCCAATGAATTTTAAATCAATTGTGCCCGTTGCTACTGAGAAGATTTTTGCTAAAAGAAATGACAAAGGAAAAGCAAGCAGGCCATAACTCGAAGCTGGTAAAAGAAGAGCAATCAAGGATGCTCGCTCATCATAGCGCGTGTTAATAATATAAGGAAGTGTTCCTTGAAAACGCTGATATCCTATACTTCCTGCAGCGGTAGTACATGAAGCCCATAAACCAAATACTGCACTTCTTATCCAGACCATTGGATCATTTAACCCATGATTAGCGTAAGCAATTGTGTACTGTAAAACGAAAATACTAACTGTACTAGTTATTGTCAACCAAAAGAAATACTGATTAGATATGTACAGCTTAAATTGAAACCAAAAAAGTCTTAAAAACCTCATTAATTCATCCCTTATTATTCTCTTCTAAGTTGTGGTGCTAAGGCAAGGTATGATTCTTCAAGTGTTGCTGGTCTATCAATTCGTTTAACTTTAGACAATTTCACAATATCTTGAACTGTACCTTTTGCGTGAACTTTGCCTGCACCTAATAAAACAATTTGATCTGCTAATGCTTCAACTTCTGACATCATGTGACTAGTTAACAAAATACTAATGTCATTTTGTGCTAAATTCTTAACTACATTTCTGATATTAGTAGCAATTTCTACATCTAAGCCATCAGTAGGTTCATCTAATAATAATAATTTAGGATTTCCTAGAAGTGCACGTGCAATGTGCATTCTTTGTTTCATTCCTTTAGAGAAAAATTGTACCTTTTTATTCATGTCATTACTTAAACTAACTAAATCAAGTACACGTTCTATTTCCGCTTTTTGCTTACGATAAGGTATTTTAGCCAAATCTGCAAAATATGAGAGATTCTGTTTAGCTGTAGCTCGACCGTAAAAGCCCAAGTCCCCACCAAAGGAAACTCCAATATTATCACGTAACCTGGTCTTAATAATATTCTGACCACCGACAATCACTGAGCCAGATGTGGGTAATAAATAACCGCCTACAATAGAGACAATAGTAGTTTTACCAGCACCGTTGGGGCCCAATAAGGCAGCAATTTCACCTTTTTTAATATTAAAAGAAACATCGTCTAACGCTACAAATTTTTTCCATTGTCATGATATACTTTTCGTAAATTTTGAATAGAGAGATAATTTGTCATTTATTTTCTGCTTCCTATATTTTCCTTCTTAAAAGATTTATCTAAAATCAATTGCGCCTCAGCTTTAGCCTCTTCTTTCATGCCTAATTTTATATAGCAACTAATCAGCATTTCTCTAGAAGCTTTTACTCCATCGAAGTTTCCAATATCTGCATGTTCATTAAGAGCTTCTTTAGATGTCATCAATGCATCATGATAATTTTTTAATAAATATTGAGTATAAGCCAAAATACTACATGCTTCAGCAACGTAACCTTTAGAATAAATTCTTACATGCTCTAAATTATTAATTGCAATATGGTAAGCTAATTTATAATCATGTTTTTGAATTTCTAATTGAACTAAATTAATAGCTACTTGTCCCTTATATCGTTCCGCTTGGCTTTTTCCTTTTATACTAGAACAAGTGGAAACATACTTATTAATTCTATCAGTTGCATTTACTAGTAGAGTTTTAGCCATTACTAATGAAAAACTATTTGGCTCCATTACAACTGCTAAACCCAACATATTATCGAATAATGCCATATACAGATCTTTATCTTTGGATCTAGGAATTTCTTTAGATATCAAAGTATATAGTAATTCTTGAGCGCCTTCATAATCATGAAATCTTTTAAGCTTAGTTATTATCAATCTATGGTAAGCTGTAATTACATGATTAATATCTCCTGCTCTCTGAATTGCCTTAGAAAAATATAAGTATGAATCTTTAGAGCCTTTACTTGCACATACAGTTCCACTATATATTAATGCATTATATGTTCCATGCTTTAGAATTTCACTTTTTCTTCTAGATACTATGTCAAAAACTGCATCAAAATTACCTGTTAACAAGATACAGGCATCCATAATATAAGGTAATAATCCTATCTCAGCTTGTAACATATCTGAAACCAGTTTATCGTATGATGGTATTTTTACATTTATTTTTTTAGTATTCCACTCCACAAATTCTCTAGGACTTGTTGTAAACCTCACACCTAAATCATTTAAAAAGAAAGGACTCCGTGAAGATCTGTCTCTTACCGAAGTCCCTTCTAATAATTTTTTAGATATGTTAAGTCGTTCGAGAAAAGCAGAATCTATTTTTTTATCAAATTTAGGAATTGATAAAATTTGATTTATAAAATCTTCTAAATACATCTTCATCTCCTTCCAATTAAACTACAGACGTTATTTTATAATTACAGGTAACACCCAAATCATTGATAATGTCCCCTTTCCTTAAGAACAATTATATTATCATTCATATTTATGCTCTCGACTTATTAGTTTCGTCACACGAAACTATATTTTCCAAGATATTACTCTATTGCCGTATCCCCACATAATAAGTTGATCTTTTATTTGTTTTGCTTTCATCCTATTTCCTTCAAACATATACTTAAAGAAGAAACCTGCAATTCTATAAAACATATAGTGACTTCTACAATCCAACTTTTCTAAATAATCTAGACATTTGTAATATTAGTTTCATTTCTATAACCATAATAGTAGCAGTAATATAGATAATTATTACAAATAATAGCTATTCTCTCGATCATTCTTTCTGAGGCATTATTATTTGAATATTGTTTTAATATTTGACTTATACAATTATTTAATTGTTTTTCAGTGAAGACTTGCATGCAGTTACCAAATAATCTTAGTGCATCAATATCTCCTAACCAAGTATCATGCCTTGTAAATTCTTTTATTATATCCTCTTTTATTCCTACACTTAATTCATCTAATTGTCCTCGAAAAGCTGCTATAGCTACAATGATTCTATACTTAAACACCTTATTACCTGGCAATTTAAGCACTTCTTGCAAACAATTTTCTATTTCATTTTTATCAGAGGTATTAAAAGCTATCCTTACCTTATTTTCAAGTTCTTCAGCTCTTTTCTCATTTTCTGAAATATACTCGTTTTTAATTAGCTCCAAAAAACTGTCTACATCGATATGGTGTGCAAACAAGATTTTAAATAAACTTTCTGCAGAAATTCCTTCTATTCCTCGTTCAATCTTAGAATAATGACTTTTATGAATAATTCCTTGGATCATTTCATCTTGTGTCAATCCTAGACGAATTCTTTGGTGTTTTAACGCTTCACCGATAGTCATCTTTCATCCCTCCAATTTAACTTCAACTATACTATCTTTTTAATTTTCTCTCCATACAAAAACGCCTTGCCCGAAAGCAAAGCGTTTTTTAGCATAAGCAATTTTAAATTTACCTTAACCCTTATCTGCACCAGCAGTAATTCCGTTAACGTAGAACTTCTGCATGAAGACAAACAAGATAGTAATAGGGATCGCGATGATTACACACCCTGCAACGAATTGTGCGAAGTATGCAGTCGCATTACCTTTGGCTGTGTGCACCATGTTGTACAAACCATAAGCGACAGTATAAGTCTTAGCATTTCCTGAAGTTGAAAGAATAATACCTGAGAAAATGAAGTCTGTCCATGGAGCGATGAATGCAGTCAAAGCGGTGTAAACGATCATTGGCTTTGAAAGTGGCAAACCAATGTGTAAGAACACTTGCCACTTAGTAGCACCATCAATTTCAGCAGCTTCGTCAATTGATCTAGGAATAGTATCAAAGAAACCTTTAGCAACGTAGAAGCCAAGTCCGGCACCACCAACATAAACAAGTAACAAACCGAAGAGGTTTAACATGTTCAAGCCTTTTAAGATGTAGTACAAAGCGATCATAGACATGAAGCCTGGGAACATCCCTAAAACCAAAGCAATTTGCAAAAATGGTTTTCTAAACTTAAAGCGAAGTCGTGACAGAACATAGGCAACTGAAATAGTTAAGAATGTCGAAATAACCATCGAGAGAAGAGAAACAATTAATGTGTTAATGATCCAGTTACCGAATGGGTATTGCGGATTAGTAAAAATACCAACATAGTTCTGCAACGTGAATTGTTCTGGCCAGAAGGTCGAAACGAATCCAGTATCATTGTATGAAAAACTTGCTAAGACGATCCACACAATTGGTAAAATCCAGATAATAGCAAGTAATGCTAAGAGGATATACCGAAAGATTAATGAGAGCCGTCTTTGATTTGAATATGACTTCATGTCTAGCCCTCCTTATAAGCGTTAGTGTGGCGATATGCAATCAGCGAGACGACCGCACTAATAATGAAGATTAAGATACCTAGTACAGCTGACGCGTTATAACGCTGTTCCTGACCGAACGTCAAGTTATACAGCCACGTTACCAGCAAGTCAGTCGACCCGGCTCCGTTATACTTACTGTTCATTGGTGCACCACCCGTCAGCAAGAAGATAACGTTGAAGTTGTTGATGTTACCAATGAATTGTTGAATAAGTGAAGGTGCCATAACGAATAGAATTTGTGGGAAAGTGATTGAGCGGAAAATTTGTGCAGCGTTGGCACCATCGATCTTGGCAGCTTCAATTTGATCTTCTGGCAAGTTTTGAATAATTGCAGTTGAAACCAACATTGAAACTGGGATACCGATCCACATATTAACAAGGATAACGGTGATTCTAGCTACTAATGGAGAAGCTTGGTTATCAATGAAGTGAATTGGCGAACTAATCCAGTGTAAGTTCATCAAAATGTTGTTCAAAGCACCTTGGTAGTCTAAGAACTGAGCCATCATCAAAAGTGAAACGAATTGAGGAACAGCCCAAATAATTACAAAGACTGTTCTCCAAAAGGCCTTATACTTAATGCCTTTGGATTCAATCAACATTGCAAGCAAAACACCAAAGAAGAAAGTAGTAGCAGTTGCAGCTACGGCCCAAATCAAGGTCCAGCCCAATACTGGGAAGAAAGTACCAGCTAAGTCACCACTCAACACATTACCGAATGCTTGGAACCCTGTCCAAGAAAAGGCGATTGGGTGCTGACGATCATAGTTAGTAAATGCCATTGAAATCATGAAGACCGTTGGCAAAACTGTGAAGAATAGGATACCCAATAATGGAATAACCATTAAAGTTGCATGTAAACGTGTATCAAGCAAACTCTTAAGTTCCTGAACATTGGTTGGAATATGTTCACCATCACGTTTCAAAATGTAATTGTGTCTAGTAGATCTTAAATTAACAATGTAAAGATAAATCATTGCTATACACAAGATGATTGCTAAAACACCGAACAGCAAAATCAAAACTGAGTTTGAAGGCTGTTTCGTGATATACACACCCTGAGCAGCGTCATAGACAACTTTTTTGCTCTTAATCGGACCTAATGTAGCCAGGATACCTAAAGTTGAGATACCACTAAAGATAAACCAAACAATGAATACAATTTCAGAGATTAATAATGCAAGACCTTTAACCCATTGCTTGTTGGCTAAGGCATTACTACCCATAATGAAGAATGATAACTTGGTAGCAATATCGCCTTTAGACCATACTTCGTGATATGTTGCTTTAGGAGCTACATGCTTTTTCTTTAGAAACATAACTTCTCCCCTTCTTAGGCAAAAAGGTTGGAATTTTTTGCCAACCTTTGCTTATGCTTTAAGAAATATTTGATTTAAATTATTTCTTTGAAATATCTTTTTGCAATTTAGCAAGCTTTGCCTTGTATTGTGCTGGCTTGATCTTGCCGTCGTAAGTACCACTGATAAGTGGAGCTGCTTCGTTCCAGAATGTTGCCATTTGTGGAAGCATTGGTTGCAATACTGAGTTACCTGGCTTAGCCATTTCAATTACAGATTCAGCAACTGGGTCACTCTTAACAGCGCTTGAGTTTACAGCAGCCTTAAGTACAGGAATTTGACCAGCTTCCTTGTGGGCAATTAATTGAGCTTTCTTGTTAGTGATGTAAGCAGCTAAATCTGAAGCGGCCTTAGCATTCTTGGTGTGTGAGTTAACTGCGAAGCCTTCGATACCAAGGAATGCTTCCATTTGTACGTTCTTACCACCAACGTCAATCTTAGGATACTTAGCAACTGCGAAGTTCTTGCCCAAGATCTTCTTAATGTTAGCTGCATTCCATGGACCATCAAGAATAGCTTGTGCGTTACCCTTCTTTAATTGGTTCAAAGCGTTTGAAGTTTGCATTACGCCCTTGTTGTTCTTTTGAGCTGCGTACCACTTCAATGCGTTTACACCGTTAGTTGAGTTAAATGTTGAACCCTTAAGGTCTTCACCGTTAGCGCCGTAAAGCTTTGTACCTGCTGAGAACATTACTGGCCACATTACGTATGCGTTAGTAAAGTCAGTAGCTACAACACCCTTAGAAGTTAAAGTCTTCCAGTCCTTAACGTCGTTTGCAGAAAGCTTAGACTTATTGTAGTAAATGGTTTGAGCTTGTTGTGCGTATGGGAATGCGTAAATCTTGCCCTTCCAAGTTACACCCTTTGAAGCAACATCAATGTAGTTTGCCTTAATGTCTTTAGTTGCTGAAGGTGAAAGTGGGTTAATGTAACCAGCTTCAGCCATTTGACCTAATTGGTCGTTAGGAACTTCGAATACATCGGCAGCCTTTGATGGGTCCTTACCAACGTCAGTCTTAGCGTTAGCTGAACCGTTAGGACTTTGAACAACACGAACCTTGATGTTCTTGTTCTTCTTAGTAAAGTCCTTAGCAATTTGCTTGTAGTAAGGGACTTGTTCAGTATCTACCCAAAGGGTCAAATTAGCACTCTTGTTTGAGCTGCTACTACTTGATGAATTTGATGAGCCGTTTGAACAAGCTGCAAGTGACATAGCAGCTAAAACAGCAGTACTACCTAAAGCCATTTTCTTCCAAAACTTCATGACTTTTTCCTCCTAAAAAACCAAAATAATAAACAATTCTTAACAACAGTAGCCTTTGCTACTTATGGTTGTAAGCTTTAATAAGTTAAATTAGTTAACGATTGCCTTGGTGGTATCTTTGTCAAAGAAGTGAGCCTTGTTAACATCGAAGCCCATCTTGACCATATCACCTGGCTCGTGATAATCACGTGAATTTACAATAGCAGTAAATTCAGTACCATCGACTTCTTGGTGAAGTTGAATGGTTGCACCCAAAAGTTCTGAAACAACAACCTTTGATTCAATTACTGAATCTGGCCAAGTTTCCATAAATGCTTCTTCTGAGTGGATGTCTTCTGGACGAATACCGAAGACTAAATCTTTATCGTTGTAGCCCTTTTCGTTGAGCATCTTTGCTTTACCTTCAGGGATACCGATGTTCAAACCTTTACCGTCTGAAATACGGCCATCCTTGTAGTGAACATTGAAGAAGTTCATTTGAGGGGAACCAATGAATCCAGCAACGAACATGTTAACTGGCTTGTTGTAAACCTCAAGTGGTGAACCGATTTGTTCAACATGGCCAACAGACATAACAACAACTCTGTCAGCCAAGGTCATAGCTTCAGTCTGATCGTGGGTAACATAAATAGTAGTGGTACCCAATTCTTGGTGAAGCTTGGCAATTTCGGTACGCATCGTTACACGTAATTTCGCATCCAAGTTTGATAATGGTTCGTCCATTAAGAAAATAGGAGCTGCACGAACGATTGCACGTCCTAAGGCTACACGCTGACGTTGACCACCTGATAAAGCACCTGGTTTTTTATCCAAATATTCTTCAAGACCCAACATCTTAGCGGCTTTTTTAACTTTTTCATCGATTTCAGCCTTAGGCGTGTGACGAAGCTTAAGTCCAAAAGCCATGTTGTCGTAAATAGTCATATGTGGATACAAAGCATAGTTCTGGAAAACCATCGCAATGTGTCTGTCTTTTGGAGCAACATCATTCATTACCTTGTGATCAATTTCCAAAGTACCTTTACTGATGTCTTCAAGTCCTGCGACCATTCTTAATGTAGTTGACTTACCACAACCTGATGGACCAACGAAAACGATGAATTCCTTATCTTTAATATGTAAGTCAAAGTCATTTACAGAATATTTATCATTACCTTGATACTTTTTGTAAATATGGTTTAAATCAACCTCAACCATTGTTTTCCCTACTCTCTAACTTTTATTTTTCATTAAAAACTTTTTCAATCTCACTAAGTTTCAAATCTGCAGTTGTTGGTACGATGTAGTCAGCTTCTTTTAAAAGTTCCTTATCACCAATACCAACTGCAAATTGACCAGCGGCTTTAATTGATTCCACACCAGCTTTAGCATCTTCAAAACTAATTACTTCATCAGCCTTAAGCCCTGCAATTTCTTGTGCTTTTTCATAAATTTCAGGATCTGGCTTACCGTGATGCAATGTGGCAGGATCAACGATGCCATCGAATTCATCCATAATGCCTAATCTGGTCAAAATCTTAGGTGCATTCTTAGAAGCTGAAGCAATTACCATCTTAAGGTTTTGCTTTTTAGCATCTGCCAAAAGTTCTGGAATTCCTGGCAAGATATCCTTTGGTGTCATTGTTTCAACTTGCTCAACGAACTTGGAATTCTTTTCTGCAGCGAATTTTTCTTTTTCAGCTTCAGTATATTTATCTTCTTGACCACCATATTTCAGAATCAATTCCAATGAATCCATTCTTGAAATACCACGTAAGCTATCAAGTTGAGCATCGTTTAAAGTAATGCCTAATTCTTTTGCCAAGTTGTTCCAAGCTGTTAAGTGAAACTTAGCTGAATTGGTTAAAACACCATCTAAATCAAACAATAATCCTTTAAGCATTCTGAGTTTCACCTTCTTTAAGAGTAAATTTCTTTCCCTTAACTACAACATCTAAGTCTTCACCTTTATGTAAAGTAATCTTAGTTTCCTTATGATCTACATAAACTTCAATCAAGCGACCGCGGTAGTTAATCTTAAAGCCATAGTGATCCCACTTATCAGGAACAAATGGATCAAATTTCAATTGATCATGATCATAACGCATCCCTGCGAAACCTTGAACAATTGCAAGCCATGAACCACTCATTGAGGTGATGTGCAAACCATCAACCGTATCGTTGTTATAGTTATCAAGGTCTAAGCGAGCAGTTCTTTCATAAAGCTCAACGGCCTTCTTTTGCTTGCCAAGTTCTGCAGCCAAAATTGAGTGAATACATGGTGACAGTGAACTTTCGTGAACTGTTAATGGTTCATAGAAGTCGAAGTTCTTTTCCTTTTCTTCCTTGGTGTATTGATCATTTAAGAAGTAGATACCTTGTAAAACATCGGCTTGTTTAATAAATGGTGATCTCAAGATCTTGTCCCATGACCAGTGTTGGTTAATTGGACGTTGATCTTCAATTTCACTAACTGGACGAATGTCTTTGTCTAAGAAATCATCTTGTTGTAAGAAGATGCCGCGTTCCTTATCTTCTGGAAGGTACATCTTATCAACGATGTCTTGCCACTTTTCTTTTTCTTCTTCAGTGACGTGTACTCTTTCTTGAGCTTCCTTTGTAGCAAGTGGCAAACGCTTCAATGTGTATTGCAGAAGCCATCTTGCCATGGTGTTAGTGAACCAGTTGTTGTTAACGTTGTTTTCGTATTCGTTAGGACCGGTTACACCGTGCATAACGTACTTGTTACGCCACTTGGACCAGTGAACTCTGGCTGCCCAGAATCTAGCAGTTCCAACTAAGACGTCCATACCTTCGTTCTTAACGTAACTATCATCACCAGTGTAATCAGTGTACATAGCGATTGCGTGTGGAATGTCTGCGTTACGGTGAATTTCTTCAAAAGTAATTTCCCATTCGTTGTGACATTCAATTCCGTTAAATGTAACCATTGGGAACAATGCACCTGGTAAGCCTTGCTCTTTAGCGTTGTGGTAAGCACCTGGTAATTGATCGTGACGATATTGAAGAAGTGCTCTTGTAACGCTTGGATCAGTTACACATAAGTACATTGGAACGATGTAAGCTTCTGTGTCCCAGTAAGTAGCACCACCGTATTTTTCACCGGTAAAGCCTTTAGGACCTACGTTTAAGCGTTCATCTTCACCGTAGTAAGTCATAAACAATTGACAAATGTTAAAGCGAATACCTTGTTGAGCGGCATCATCACCTGCAATAACAACATCTGATTTGTCCCAACGCTTCTTCCATACAGCTTCATGATCAGCTAAGTTTTCGTCAAATGACTTAGATTGAAGTTTCTTCATCAAGTCATTTGCTACATCGGCTTGATCTTGATCCTTAACGTCACGGCTAGTTACTACAATGACATCTTTTTCAAGTTCATAACTTTCATTTTCAGCTAATTCAACTGATAGCTTTTCACTTAACTTCGCACTTTCAGTTGAGACATCGCCTTGAACAATTTCACCGTTGTGACGCAAGCTTTGCTTAAGCAAAACAGTGAATTGAGGAACATCATAAGGATTTTCTTTAGTCTTGACTTGAATTGTTCTAGCTTTTTCATCTTCACCTAGTGGCAACCAGAAACGTTCATCATAGTTACTATCTTCATTAACAACTGTGCCATCTAATGTAGAATCAAAATCAATCTTAGCGTGACCTTCAAGCACTGTAGCCTTTACTTGAATCAGAGCAGCTTCTTTTTGAACGATATGAAGGAAACGCTTAAATTCAAATTTAACTTTGGCATCTTTTCCTTCGTAAATAAAACTTCTTGTAAGAAGGCCTTGATGCATATCAAGAGATAATTCAAAGTCATCAAATTTGACTTTGGCTAAGTCTAGTTTTTCACCATTAATGGTAATGCCAATGCCAATAAAGCTTGGTGCGTTAGGTGTTTTACCGAAATATTTAGGATATCCGTTCTTCCACCAACCCACACGAGTCTTATCTGGGAACCAAACACCTGCAAGATATGTACCTTGTAAGCTATCACCAGAATAGCCTTCTTCAAAGTTTCCTCTCATACCCATATAATCATTACCGATTGCAGTCATGCTTTCCTGTAATCGTTTATTTTCTGGATCGAAATTATGAGTAATGACCTTCCAAGGATCAATTTCAAAAATTCGTTTCATATACTTTATATCTCCCACAAAATTAAGTGCTCTTTTGTTTACGCTTTCATTATCCTTAAATTGAAAGCGGTTTACAATATCAAAACCATTGTTACCGGTATCAGAATTTGTTAATAAAAAAAGAAGATAGTTCTTAATCTATCCTCTTTTCGTACACTTATTAAAAGTAATTTTTAATCAACCGTGATTACAAAGCCTTTTGGAGCTAATACTCCATTTTGATAATCTTGACTAAATGAATTTTTACAATCAATTTTTACATCATGATCCGTGGTGTTAAAGTACGCTTTAACAGATTCCATTCCGTTTCTATCTACCTCAATCAGGCCATTTTCTGTTACATGTAACTTAATTGTCCCTTTACCGAAGGTTTCATCATGATCTAAACGGAACTTAATCAATTCATGAACTCTTTGCCAAACAGGACCATCTTCCTTTGACCAATCCATTGGTTTACGACAATCTGGATCATTGCCACCTGTCATTCCCATTTCAGTACCGTAGTAAATACATGGACTGCCTTTTTGCACAAATTCAAAGGTTAATGCCTGCAAAGCCAAGTCTTGGTCGCCATTAGCCACTGTTAAAATTCTGGCAGTATCATGTGAATCAAGCATATTCATCATCGCTGCATTAGTTGAATCACGATACTTCATGAGTTGATCAGTTAAACGCTTAGTCATTTGATCAGCCGTCAATTTATGCTTAAAGAAATGATCTTCAATTTGCAAAGTATATGGATAATTCATAACGCCAGTAAATTCATCCCCATTAAGCCATGGACGAGCTGAGTGCCAAACTTCACCAACAATGTAAAAGTCTGGCTTGATATCAGTTACTGCCTTATGGAACTTCTTCCAGAAATGATGATCTACCTCGTTGGCAACATCCAAGCGCCAAGCATCAATATCAAAATACTTCACCCAGTACGTAGCTATCTCAAGCAAGAAATCTTGTACTTCAGGGTTAGCAGTATTTAATTTAGGCATGTGCTTTTCAAATGCGAAAGTATCAAACTGCGGATTTCCTTCACCTTGCAATGGATCATGGTACGGTTCAACTGGATACTCATTAATGTGGAACCAGTTAGCAAAACGAGAACTTGGACCATTTTTAACCACGTCTTGCCACTGCATTGATTGATTACCTAAGTGGTTAAATACCGCATCCAGCATGACTTTCATGCCACGTGCATGGGCCTCATTAACTACTTTGGCAAACAAGTCTTTATCACCAAATTCTGGATCGATTTGCAAATAATCAATCGTGTCATATTTATGGTTGGAGCTTGCTTTAAAAACAGGACAGAAGTATAAGCCATTTACTCCAAGTTTTTTCAAATAATCCAAATGGTCTAATACCCCTTGCAAGTCACCACCATAAAAGTCTTCTCGACCAGGATGATCTTCGGGATTCCAAGGCTTCACATTTTTAGGATCATTAGATTTATCACCATTGGCAAAGCGTTCTGGGAAAATCTGATACCACACGGTATGTCTAACCCATTCCGGTGTTTTAACCATATCAATATCATGGCAATATGGAACCTTAAAATATGAGCCATCTTCCATTAAGGCTGTCTCTACATCGCTGCTGATTGCTCTGTCACCTACAACAACGCTGGTGCCATCGCTACCAATTACTTCAAAAGTATACTTTAAACGGTGAAATGGTGCTTCAAGGGTAGCTCCCCAGTGATCCTCAACTTGACCTTCACCAATCTTAGTCATTTCAATGGTTTTAGCTTGGTTCAATGGTAAATAGTTATCGCAATAATGCACAATAACTTTTTCAATATCATTCTTTGCGCTATGAAAACGAACACGAACATGAGTCGCATCAATTACAAAGCTGTCTTCACTTTCAGTTCTGTGTTTTAATGCTGCTAATTGCATGTTTTAATTCTCCTTTTTCAACACAACACCTGCATAAGGCATCAAAGTTAATTTCCCGTTAGTTAATTGATATTCTCCTGCTTTTAATTTTTCTTCCGTATATCCTTGTGGAATCTCTACTGTAATCTTTTCATTGCTTAATGAAACTGCCACGATTGCACTCTCATCGCTTAAATCACGCTGGTAAATATAACTATTTTTATCAGTTGGAAGCATATAGTAGTCGCCATCTTGGAATAAGCTTTCTTTTTTAAGGGCGATCATCTTTTTATAAAAAGTAAACATGCTAATATCTGAATTTACTTCACTAGCAACTGAAACATGTTTTTCAACAATCCCGTTAATCCAAGGAGTTCCTTCAGTAAAACCATAATTTTTAGTGTCATTCCACGGCATTGGACCGCGAGCTGGCAACTTATGCGTTTCACTTACCATCGTCATTGCATCTTCTCTACTGATACCTGCCTGTTCTGCTTTTTTAATCCATGGTGCCACCGTCTGATCTTCAAATTGATCAACACTAGTAAAATGCAAATTCTTTAAGCCTAATTCTTCGCCATAATAGATAACTGGAATCCCGTGCTGCAAATACATCAAGATAGCCAAACTTTTAGCTTGGGTTGGCGTCTTCGCCACTCTGGTAGCCAGTCTAGCCATGTCATGATTATTCCAGTAAAGAGTTGGCTGAGAAACACCTGCTAAGGTCTGTTGCCAAACAACTTGATTTTGCTTAAAGGCCGTAAAATCAATACCCTTAGGTTGATATTGCTCAGGATAGCGCTTATCTACTTTTGACTCATCATCAGTAAAGTAACGAAAAGTTATAACACTATCCATCAAATGATTACGCTTATTAGTGTAATCAACGGCCAAATTTACGCTTGCACTTGCAGCTTCGCCTAATAGCAAGGCGTCTGGATAATCTTGCTTAATCTTTTCACAAAACGGCCGCATCCATTCCTGAACTTGAGGCAAGTTGGCAAAAAATGGTTCGGCAATAACCGGTTTGTCATCACCAACTTTATTAGGATAATTTTGTCTCAAATCTGCTTTGCCAATATGAATAAACGCATCAAGCCGCAGACCATCAATCCCCTTTTTTAGCCAAAATTCAGCTACTTCAAGCATGGCGTGGCGCACTTCAGGATTTTGCCAATTAAGGTCCGGCATACGCTTATCAAACAAATGGAAATATGATTGACCAGTTCCTGCTGGATCAGGCTCCCAAACGCTGCCACCAAAGAAACTACCCCAATTGTTAGGGCGCTTGCCATCATGACCTGCAAAAATGTAATAATCACGATACAGACTATCAGGATTCTTAATTGCATCTTGGAACCATGGATGCTGATCTGAAGTGTGATTTAAGACAAAATCCATAATAAGATGAATGCCAGCTTCATGAAGTTCTTTAATTAAGTTCTCCATGTCTTCCATTGTTCCCATATGTGGATCAATAGCAAAATAGTTTGAAACATCATAGCCATTATCTACTTGTGGTGAAACAAAAATAGGATTAAGCCAAACGGCATTAACCCCTAAATTTTGCAAGTATGGTATTCTCTTCCGAATACCATTTAGGTCGCCAATACCGTCATCATTACTATCTTGAAAAGACTTAGGATAAATTTGATAAATAATTGCGTGATCATACCAATGTGCCATAATTTTTCCTCCATGCATAGTTTAGTTGATATAAGAAACCGTTTTCAATATGTATAGAGATGTTACCGGTATCAAAAAAGCATATCTTGCGATATGCTTTATCTTTTAATTATTATTTATTATCTCGTAAGTTTAATGACTTCACGAGCGATCATTACTTCCTCATTAGTTGGTACAATCAAAGCTTTAACTTTAGAATCTGGCTTTGAAATAAATTTTTCACCATCAGTTCTGTTAGCTTCAAAGTCAGCCTTTAAGCCTAAATATTTCAAAGAAGACATAATGCCTGCACGAATTCCGGGATCATGTTCACCAATACCGGCCGTAAAGACAATACCGTCTACACCATCCATTTCTGCAGCATAAGCACCAACATAGCGAACTACCCGATTAATGTAAATACGACGAGCTAACTTGGCTCTTGGTTCATCACTTTCAATCAAATCACGCATATCTGATGAAACGCCTGAAATACCTAACAACCCTGATTCTTGATTCAACATATCAATTGCTTGATCAATATCCATACCAGTCTTATGCATCAAGTATTGCAAAGCCGATGGATCAAAGTCACCGCTTCGAGTCCCCATCGTCACCCCAGTTAATGGACTAAAGCCCATCGAAGTATCATATGATTTGCCATTCTTAACTGCAGTGATTGATGAACCTGATCCTAAATGGCAAACAATTAAACGAGCGATGTTAATATTTTTATGCATCATCTTAGCGGCACGAGGGGCAACATAACGTACAGAAGTGCCATGTGCACCATATTTACGCACTGCGTAATCCTTATAATACTTGTACGGAATAGAATATAAATAATGAACATCATCAAGAGTGTGGTGATATGCCGTATCAAAAACGGCAACCTGTGGAACGTTAGGCAGAATACTCATAAAAGCTTTAATTCCTTCTGTTTCAGGACCATTATGCAAAGGTGCTAATTGAGCAATCCGTTCAAGTTTGTGTAAATTATGATTATCAATGACTACAGAATTAGGAAATACTTCTCCACCGTTAACGATTCGGTGCCCTACTCCTTTAATTTCACTTAATTTCTCTACAACATGATATTTCTTTAAACAGTCAATCAATAAGCTTACTGCATCCCTTTGCGTAGGAATCGACATATTTTTAATATATTCGTTACCGTTAGCCAATTTTATTTTAAAAATCGAATTTGGCATACCTACACGTTCTGCTCCGCCTTTTGCAATTACTTCTTCGCTAGGAAAAGAAAAGAGCTTATATTTAAAAGAAGAACTACCAGAATTGATTGCTAAAACTTTTTTCATAATATCGTGACCTCTGTTTTATTCGATGTATCTATAACTTATCTCTTATTTTTAAGTATAGCGCTTTCATTGCAGAGATGGAAAAATTTTGAAATTAAAAAATCACATCGATGTGAAAATCAATGCGATTTTATTATCTAGTAGTCTCTCGTCTAATCAATTCTGGCTTAAGCATAACTTCACCTTGTGGGGAACCAGATTGAGCAATTTTTTGCAATAACATACTTGCTAGCATTTCACCCATCTTAAAAATAGGCTGCTTAATTGTAGTTAACTTAGGATTAGAAACTTGGTCCAAAAAGACACCGTCAAAGCCAATCACACCAAAATCTTCCGGAATCCGAGCGCCCTCAGCTTGCAGCTGCCGGACAACGCCTACCGCAATTCGATCACTAGCACAGACAAAACAAGTATCTTTTTTAAACCCTTTAAAATGCTCATGAATCACATCTTGGGCGGCATGACTGTGGTTAGAAACCCGATAAATCTGCGGAATTAATTGATGCTGTTGCAAAGTATTGATATAACCAGCTTCACGCGAATACTCAAATGGCTCTTTAATATCAATTCCGATAAAAATAATGCGCTTATATAAGCGATCCAATGCATACTGTGTTGCCATCTTCTCGGCAGTTTGATTATCTGTATCAACAAAATCATATCCGCGGTGATTTTCACCAAATAATACGAATGGCTTATCCAGCTTATCGAACATATCATAATCTTTATTCCGCGCACCTGTAATCAAATAACCATCGGCACGACCTTTTTCAATTTGGCTGGGATCAGTTACTAACTGCATGGCGTATTGCTTAGTATTCAATCCTCGAGCAAAGCCAAAAAGCAAGTTTATGTAATATGGCTCGGTTGTATCAATATCTTCTAAAGTAACAAATTTGACTACATTAGCACGATTATTAACTAAAGCTTGGGCAATTGAATTAGGACGGTAATTTAAATCTTCCATCGCCTTTTCAACTATTACTCGCAACTCTGGCGTTACTTGCTCTGGATGATTAATCACCCGAGATACTGTCATTTTTGAAACATTTGCTTCTTTAGCTACATCCGATAATGTTGTCATATATTTCCTATTCTAAATACATCTTTCTAAATCTATCTAAATCATTTTGACCAAAATGAAGTTCTTTTTTGAAAAAGCCATCAAAATCACCCCAACCCGCACGAATTGTTTCAGTGATTCCGCGAATTGCTGGGCCTTCTCCTTTGGTCAGGTTCATTTTAGAAACCATTTTTGCAATCTGATTATCATCAGGGTATTGCTTGGCTAATGCAAAATTGTACAGTTCATTCGTCAACAAATAGTCTTGCGCAATCGTATCATCATCTACGCCAAGAGCAGTCAAAATCAGAGCTGACGTCATACCAGTTCTGTCTTTCCCTGCACTACAGTGATAAACCAAGGCATCTTCTTCTGGAAGCTCAATCAGCTCCGCAAAAATCTTGGCAAACATATGCTGGCTATGAGTATTGAGCAAAACTTGTTGATATATTTCACCCAAATAGTTATCACCCATGTCAGGAATATGATGAATGAAACGGTAAAGCTTATTGTCACCCTTGTTTTCCTTACGGTTTTCAGAATAAATATGCGCATCCACGTAACGCACATTAGGCCATTGCCTATCTGGAGCTGCATTTTGCTCATACTTTGAACGTAAATCGATATCAACTGTAATCCGGCGATCAGCTAGCTTTTGCTCATCTTCATCAGATAAAGAGCTAAGCGAATCAGAACGATATATTTTATTCCACTTTACATGTTGACCTTTATCATTCTTATAACCGCCGATATCTCTAAAATTAAGCGGTCCATCTAAAGCAAGTATTCTATCATGCTCCATTTTGCTTACCCTTTCTTTGCAAAAGTATTAATATATTATATTTTATTATACATCACTAATCATGTGCAAAAACTTGCGTTGCCTTGATTGCACGCTGCCAGCCTGAATATAGTTTATTTCTTTCTGCTTCATGCATCTTAGGCTCAAAGGCTTGCCCAATCTTGAAAATATGCTTTAACTCATCCGTATTTTTCCAATAATCAACGGCAAGACCTGCCAAAAATGCGGCGCCCAAACTAGTAGTTTCTAGTGTTTTAGCCCGTTCGATCTTGATATTTAAAATATCTGCCTGGAACTGCATTAAATAGTTGTTGTTACTTGCGCCGCCATCAACTCGCAGGTTCGGGATCTTAATACCAGAGTCTTTTTGCATCGTATCAACAACATCACGAGTTTGATAAGCAAGAGATTGCAACGTGGCTTTGATAATATCCTTATCTGTTGTTCCACGTGTAACACCGAAAATTGATCCTCGCGCTTCCGCATCCCAATAAGGTGCACCCAGCCCCGTAAATGCTGGCACAACATAAACTTCATTTTCAGAAGTTGATTCGTAAGCTGCCTGTTCAGAATCCGGTGCATGCTTAATCAACTTCATTGAGTCGCGTAGCCATTGGATTGCACTACCTGCTACAAAAATTGATCCTTCCAAGGCATAGGTGATTTTGCCATTAATGCCATAACCAATAGTAGTCAGTAAATTATTGTTAGAGTCAGTTGGCTTTTCACCGGTATTCATCACGATGAAAGCACCAGTACCATAGGTATTCTTTACCATGCCTGGCTTTAGAGCTAATTGTCCAAATAAAGCAGCTTGTTGGTCACCTGCCATTCCTGCAATTGGCACCGTGCCACCAAAGAACATGCAATCTGCAGTTTCACCATAAATTTCTGAATTAGAACGCACTTCTGGCAACATCTGTTTAGGGATGTTTAACAACTTTAAAATATCATCATCCCATTTGAGGGTATGAATGTTAAACAGCATGGTTCTTGCAGCATTAGTATAATCAGTTACATGTTTTTGCCCATTAGTTAATTTCCATACTAACCAACTATCAATAGTGCCAAATAAAAGTTTGCCTTGTTCCGCCTTTTCTTGTGCGCCAGGAACATGGTCCAAAATCCAACGAATCTTAGTTGCACTAAAATATGGGTCAATAATTAAACCTGTCTTTTCTCTAATCTCTTCACTATAACCGTCGTTTTTAAGCTTTTCCGCTAATTTAGTCGTCTGACGTGATTGCCAGACAATCGCATGATAAATAGGATTGCCAGTATCCTTATCCCATACAACAGTCGTTTCACGCTGATTAGTAATACCGATAGCTGCAATTTGACTAGGCCAAATACCAGAATTTATAAAGGCATTGGCAATTGTCGTTTGTACTGCCATCCAAATTTGATGAGCATCATGCTCTACCCAACCTGGTTCTGGAAAATATTGAGGTATTTCTTTTTGAGCAGAAGCTACTTTTTTACCATTATGGTCAAATAAAATAGCTCTGGTTGAAGTAGTTCCCTCATCAATTGATAAAATATATTGCTCAGCCATTTTAAATCTCTTTTCTACAAAAGCGCTTTCTTATAAGTTTACTGTTTTTTCTATGCAGATTCTAGCGATTCTGTTCTTAACTACGTTATAATTTTCATAATATTAAGACTAAGAGGTGTATGAAATTGATTAAAGATCCAAAAATTGCAGTAACTATTGCAGGAAATGATAGTGACGGTAGTGCAGGAATGCCAGCAGATTTGCATGCATTCTATGACCGCGATGTTTACGGAATGGGCTTAATGACGGCCGCTGTAGCAGGCAATACTACCGGTATTTTTGCGCAGCTGATTATGCCCGTTGAATTTATTCAAAAACAATTTGATGTATTGAATGATGACTTTAAGATTAGTGCTGCCAAGACGGGGATGCTTGCCAACAAAGAAATCATCGATTGTGTAGCTGATAATCTTGAAAAATATGACATGGGTAAAATCGTGCTTGATCCAGTAATTATTACTAAACATGGTGCAACTTTGCTTGATGACAATGCTTACCAAACCTTCTTAGATCGACTTTTACCATTAGCTGATGTGATTACTCCTAACTTTTATGAACAGCAAAAACTTACAGGGATGAAACTGGAGAATAAGGAAGAAATTCATGCCGGTGCTAAAAAGTTGCAAGAAATGGGTGCTAAAAATGTTTTGATGAAAGGCAGACACGATGCCGATCAAGCTGAAGTTACCGACATCTTGCTTACTGAAGATGGCAGCTTCCATGAATTTACCAAGCCGCAATTCAAGACTGATCGCGTAAACGGTACTGGTGACACTTTATCTGCTGTAATTACGGCAGAACTTGCTAAAGGTAAATCAATTATTGATGCAGTTAAAATCGGTAAAGATTTTACTTATGAGGCTATCTCCCACCCTATCAACGTTGGTTCTAAATGGGGACCAATTAATCATTGGGCTGCGGAAGATAAAGTAGAATAAAAACGTCGCGTTTTTTCTTATTAGTCTATTTACGCTTTACAGTTAAAAAACAAATAATATTGAATCAACTCAATTTGGTAGTAATTTTAAATTGTATTCAATTAATCATAATTGTTAAGAAAAGGGAGTTTGAATGAAAAATAAATTATTACTAGGCCTCGCTACAGCTA
Organism: Lactobacillus sp. A27; assembly: GCF_016742815.1. NCBI lineage: Bacteria > Bacillati > Bacillota > Bacilli > Lactobacillales > Lactobacillaceae > Lactobacillus > Lactobacillus sp. A27. The sequence continues at coordinate 13,773 of NZ_JAEHNT010000030.1, read as the reverse complement.
CAATACTAGCAGTAGGTAGCGATGCTCTAATCAACACTACTATTAATCAACCACAAGTTTTATTAGCTGCTAAAACTAAGAAAAAACACCATAAAAAACGTCAAGCTGCTAAATATCGTCCACGCCTGCTCAAGAAGCATCCCGCCTACATTATTGGTCAAAGTAGTTTACCTGATGCTAAGTCATTAATTAATACTGGCAAATTACCCAAAGGTACGCACTACTCTTGGAAGAAGAAACCAGAAATCAATCAACCTGATTCATATTCATCTGGAGATGCCAAGATCAAAGTCACCTATCCTGATCACAGCGTAGATATCGTTCCTATATCTTTTAAGCTTTATGGAAAAAATGAAATGGTCATGCCGATAGATTACAAGTTAGAAGACGTGGCTCAAGCGGATCAAACTGATCATGCTACTGATAAATTAAAAAAAGCCACTGAAGAAGGCATGGATTCTAATATCTTTATCGCAGAATCACCAGCCGACGATAAAGAAAAAGTTGACTTCTATCATTTAACCAATGATCAAAAAAAGCGCCTAAACGATTTTGCCGTTGAATTAATTAATGAAGCTAGAGCTGCTCTTGGTGCACCTAGTGTCAGCACAGATGATGAAGTTTTAGCTGCTGCCGACAGAGTAGCAAGTGAATATAACCATGATCATTATGCCTACGATGCTGGTCATGACGTTGATGGCTTGCACCGAGCTTTAGATTCATATGGCGGTTGGGCTGAAGATATGGATTGCCAATATACTAAGCCTAAGAACATGACTGAAATGAAGGAATTCGTCTACAACAGCATCATGGCTTACCTCTTCAACACTATTAGCTGGGAATGGCATCATGCTGCAAGTATTGCTGGAACCGATGGCGGTGAATTGAGCAGAGTCGCTGTTTCATATACTAAGGCTGCAGATGACATGTACGTTACTCACTTCATCTTCTTGCCTTAGTAAGCAAGCTTTAAAAATATAGCGAATTCAAAATGAAGATTACACTTAAAACTATTTTTAACATAGTCTACTTCTGCAATCTGATTTATCAAATTGGTTTCATCGGTTGCAAGCTGCTGACACATAACCCAATCGATTCTACTGAATGGCTTGTGGTAATTTCTAGCATTGTTGCAACTACGTTAATTTACATTATCGTTAAAAAACTTAATTCATTAATTAACCTATATTTTAAAACCTTTTAACGCACATCTAAATCGATTTAGGTTATACTAAGGACATGAATTTCTAAGCAAATAAGGGATGATAAAATGAGCGATAAATTAATCAAAATTGCATATCTTTACGAAGACTTGATGAACACCTACGGTGATTCCGGCGATGTTAAAATTCTTCGTTTTTTGCTTAAGCGTGAAGGCTATGACACACAAGTTGATAACATTTCACTTGGTGACGACTTCAACGCTTTTGACTACGACTTCGTATTCTTCGGTGGTGGCCAAGACTTCGAACAAACTGTGGTTGCTAAAGATTTGCCAAGACACAAAGAAACGCTTGAAAAATACATCAATAGTGACAAGCCAATGCTCTGCATCTGTGGTGGTTACCAATTAATGGGGGACTACTACAAGACAAATTCTGGTGTAACGATTCCTGGTTTGGGCATTTTGCCATTGCATACTGTCTTCAAGTCAGACAAGAGAATGATCGGTGATACTCGTTACATGACCGAATGGGGTGAAGTTAAGGCTTTTGAAAACCACTCAGGTCAAACTTACTTCGACAACAAAGACAAGTTGCATCCCCTCGGCGACATGATCGAAGGCTACGGCAACAACCCACAAGACCACGTTGAAGGCCTGCGCTACCGTAACTTCATCGGTTCATACTCACATGGCCCACTACTTAAAAATACTAATGTTGCTAATGCCATCATGAAAATGATTATCGCTTGGCATCAAGAACGTGTTAGTGAAGCCAAAAAAGTCACAGAATAAAAAATGACCCAGTCAGAATTTCTGACTGGGCTTTTTCATTATCAAATTAATTTAAAACACGTTTAGCAGCTGAGGGATAAAAGTAGGCACTGATAGCCTGCTTTCTCACCCCTTGACTAGGAGTTGCAGCATGCACATATTGTCCATTACCAACATAAATACCAACGTGGTAAGGAGCTGAAGCTGAACCCCAGAATAATAAGTCACCTTTTTTAAGATGGCTTAACGAAACCTTTTTACCCTTAGTAACTTGACCATAAGTAGTTCTTGGTAATGTCTTTTTAGCGGCTTTTTTATAAACGTATTGAGCTAAGCCAGAGCAGTCAAAGGCTGAAGGGCCAGTAGCGCCGTAAACGTAACGCTTACCTACTTGCTTTTTAGCAAGACCAGCAACTGCTTCACGTTTTTCTGTAGTGCTTTGCTCTGCTGCGTGCACAGTTTGTGTTTGGTTAGGAACATTAATAAATGAAATTCCTGTAAAGAATACTGATAAAACTGCGGCAAACTTAACTAAATTACGTCTAAAACTCAATTGACATTTCTCCTTAATTACTTTTTATCTTTCGACGCTTTATATATTACCTGAGAAATATTACAACTATGTTTTAAAAGTAATACTATCTAATTAAGCAAAACTACAGAAAATGTCTCATTTTGTAATTTTGACAAGAAAACGCCTATCTCTTTTTGCTCAACTTGAAAAATTTTTCACTTTTCTATATGCTATTAACATTGATTACAGGAGTTGAACAAACAATATGGAGAAAATAGACAGTTATGCACGACATTTTTTAATACTTATCGCCTTAATTCTGGGGCTTTCTTTGGTCTCAGAATTCCGTGATTTAGCGAACTATGCCCCATCAATGATCGACCTAGTCTGCCTATCTATCGCAACCGCCTGCACCTTTGCTTCAGGAATCACCTTACAATTCAAGAAGCTGAATCTAGTAACTATCATCCTAGCAGGCATCTTAATCTCGGTTTCCGTCTTCTTTTGGATTGAGTTTTCATCTCTTGCCTTAATCATCGTAATTTTTATTATTTACGGTATTATTACATTACTTGTCTGTTTAACTAATTTAATTTATTTCAAAAAAAGAGAGGTCGATTAAAACCTCTCTTTTTTATTCATGTACTTTATGTTTCTTTGGCTGTTTTGGTGTTAAGTTCAAAGCCATAGCTGCTAGCACAACCAGAATTGAACCTACCCAGTCCATTGGCATCATAACTAAACCAAAACAGAGAACTGAGCCTACCGTTGCGGAGAACGGTTCAAATGCATCAAGCAAGCTGGCTGTGGATGGAATAACGTAACGCAAGGCGTTAGCCATAATCTGAAATGGGATAATCGTTCCAATGATAATTACGGCACTGGTATATAACCAAACAGCTGGCTTATTAGGAATAGCTTGGAATTGCGGATGGATAATCACCAAACTGATTCCTGCAAACAGCATCCCCCAGCCAGTCACCACCATGCTGGATACTCTTTTAACAATATTAACTGGAATCAGAGTATATGTTGCTTCACCTACTGCTGAAAGCAGACCCCAGAATAATGCGACCGGCGTAATGGCCAAATGATCAAATTGTCCGTGCGTTGACAGCAAAAAGACACCGATGAAAGCCGCAATCGCAGCCAAGATATCCAACCTACGCATGACTTGCTTATGAGTAAAAGCCAAATATCCTAATACGAAAAATGGGCCGATGAATTGTAAGATAGTAGCGATCGAAGCGTTAGCTACCTGAATACACATGAAATAAAATAATTGCACGGGCAATAATCCGAAGATTCCGTAAGCGAAAATTACTAACGCATCATGCTTATTCTTTAATGTAGCAAGTGGCTTTTGCTTTAAGGCTCCTGCCAAAAGCAGAAGTACGATTCCTGAAATAATCAACCGAATTTGGGTCAACCACATCGGCGTTATTTTATCACTAATATTGAATAAACCTTTAGCAAAAAGACCGGAGATTCCCCACATGACAGCGGCTAAGGCTGCCAGAAAAGTCCACAGTCTACGTGTTTTTGGATCAATCATTATTCAATTTTCCCTTTTTCTTTCTTGGAGAAATATTCAAAGCCATTGCAGCTACAACAACTAAGATTGAGCCAATCCAATCCATTGGCGTCATTACTAAGCCAAAGCAGATAACTGAACCAACCGTTGCAGAGAATGGTTCAAACGCATCAAGCAAACTTGCCGTAGAAGCTTTGATGAATCTAAGTGAATTAGTCATTAGCTGGAATGGAATCAGAGTACCAATTACAATTACGGTAGCCACATCAAGCCAAACGTGTGGCGTATTAGGAATATGTGGCATCTGTGGGTGAACAATCATCAAGCAGATTCCTGCAGATAAAAGGCCCCAACCTGTAACGACTAAGCTTGAAACGCGTTTTAAAACACCGATCGGAATCAAGGTATTAGTTGCTACACCAACGGCTGAGAGCAAGCCCCAGAATAAAACGCTTGGCGTAATGGCAAAGTGATTAAAACGACCGTGTGTCGCAAGCAAAACAACCCCAATAAAGGCACAGATCGCTGCAATCACATCAATCCGGCGCATTACTTGTTTATGCGTAAAGGCTAAATATGCCATTACGAAAAATGGACCGATGAACTGTAAAATTGTGGCAATTGAAGCGTTAGCTTGTTGCACAACGATAAAGTAAAATAATTGCACGGGTAATAAACCAAAAATACCGTAAGCAATAATTACCCAAGCATCATGTTTATTCTTCATCGTGGCGATTGGCTTTTGCTTTAAAAATCCAGCTACGATCAACAAGATAATACCAGATGTGACCATTCTGATTTGTGAAAGCCACATTGGCGTGATGGACGGACTCGTATTAAATAAGCTCTTGGCAAATAAACCGGAGATTCCCCACATAACACAGGCTAGGGCAGCAAAAAATGCCCAAAGACGACGTTGTTTTTGTGTAACCATTCTTCTTAACCCTCAACTATACTAAACTAGCAACCTATATCATAACAAAAACGGACTAGCTTGAACTAGTCCGTTAATTTTTTATTCATTTTAAATTTTTACAGTTTAGCTTGTAAGGAAAGCACGATTGCACTAACACTACCAATAATTCCTATAATGACAGGAACCAACATCTCATGCTGGATAGGTAAAACTGCGAGTAAAAATACTATTGCTAAAATCGCAGAAACACGCATCGTCTTTTTATTTGCAACAATAATAGCAATAAAGACTATTGCTAGCAAGATTACACAAGCAAAATCGCCGTAAAGTGACGCATTCTCAAGCGCCGTCGCGTGTTGGATTTTTAATGGTGCATTCAAAATATCGTCCCAGAGTTTACGTCCAAATGCAATATCTGCTGCTACATTTACCCAGAAAGTAACTATTTCGAAAAATCTGATAAAGAATAAACGATTAAGACGAATGCTAGTAATCGTTTCCCATAATGTATCACGCTTTTTAAAGCTGACAGCTGAATCACCTTTATCGAAGATCCAACCGACTAATAAATAAATGAAAATTGCTATCCCTTGAAATACTACTAAATGCATGAAAACAGAAAAGTTAAAAACTAGTGTCAACATCAGAATTACTACATAAACGAATTCTGAGATCAACAATATTCTCTTCCATTTACGACTATGTAACCAATGATTAAGCTCTTGCTTGTTCATGTGGTCGTCCATTTGCCCATTCATATTCTCACCCTTTTTTAATCATTTGTCTAATTTAACTAGAATTATATTCCTTCTTTTCGATTTGTCCATCATTTTTTCTAAAAAATAAAAAGGCGTAAAATCCCTATATTTTCGCCTTTTATACGTGTTATTTTCAACTATATATACATTTTTAATGACTTAATTTAATTATTTAAATCCAGATATATACATCTGATAGCTCGATACTTATTCTCATTTTGTTCTAATTGTGTTTCTTAAACAAATACATAGCTATATTTTCTAAAAAATTTCTTCATCTTCATTATCTAAATTGAAGAAAATTACATTAGGTGCTGGTGTAGTCTTTCCAGTTCTTTTATCATACTTGCCGCCAAAATATTCATAACGAAATTTCCCTTTACCAAATGGATCTTCACGGCAGAAAAATACCACATATGAAGCCTTGAATTCATTTTCAGGGCATCCCCCTAGTCCGCCAAAGATAATTTCTTCTTGATAGCCATTGGCAATTTCCAAAATATTTTCACCCTCACGTTGTGAACCCACTTGGATAATCAAGCCATATTTATTACGCTGCTTATCTCGTGCGATTGCGTGAACTACTGCTCGTTCTCCCAGAGCATTTCTATTCATATCATCAAGTGACTGCACCTCTGCTATATCGAGTTCTGGAAATACTCGCTGTACCGCAGATAATAAATGCTCATTGTATTTCTTCAAAATTCCAGCAGTTAAGTGGTCAACCATCTCTGCTGATAATTCATCATTTAACATATCAAAACCTCATTCCAAAAAAAGTAGTAGAGTTTTTACTCTCTACTATTTATTACGCAAAAAAGGTGCGAAATTTTTTCGGAATTTGTTTTTTAGTCTTCTTTTCTAAAAAATGGACTCAACACTGAAACTAGCAATCCATAAATAAAGTACCAACGATAAATATTAGCTAAATCTTGATTTTGCACCCAAAGAATTAGAGCAATTACTGTTAAAACTGCTCCCAAGAAAATAGTTGAGCCTAAATTTTTATCTGTAAAGAAACTAGCTCCAGCACCTAATGAAATTAATGCAATCAAACTATAGATTACGACAATAACTGGACCCTTAGTTTGAACATCTACGTCAAGTAAAGTGGCATCAGTGAATAACTGCCAAACAAGAAAACCCGCTAGGGCAATACCAGCAAGCAATACGATTAATCTAACAACAAATGAACCAAATTTTTTCATGATATTTTCCCTCTAACATGTTCCCATTGTACCAAAAAAGCGCTTGGAATTTCTCCAAACGCTTCTTTATTAGGTATTTTATCAATTAGTCCAAACCACACTTCTTGAAGATATCATCAACATGACGTAAGTGATAGTGATAATCAAAGGCATCATCAACGTCTTCTTTAGAAAGGTAGTTCATAATTTCGCTATTTTCAACTAGAGGTTTAAATTGTTTTTGCTCGTTCCATGACTTAGCAGTCAACTTTTGAACCATATCATAGGCCTTTTCACGAGAAAGTCCTGCTTCGTCAATCAACTTAAGAAGCACACGTTGTGAGTAAATCAAACCGTAGGTACGATCCATGTTCTTGAGCATAGTTTCTGGGAAGACATCCAAGTTGCTCAAAATACGGTTGAAGCGGTGCAACATGTAGTCGATACCGATTGTGGTATCAGGCAAAATTACACGTTCAGCACTTGAGTGAGAAATATCACGTTCGTGCCAAAGGGCAACGTCTTCGTAAGCTGTAACGACATGACCACGCAATACCCGGGCCATACCACAAAGATTTTCTGAGCCAATAGGATTACGCTTGTGAGGCATTGCGGAAGAACCCTTTTGACCTGCACGGAAGTGTTCTTCAACTTCATGAATTTCACTTCTTTGAAGTCCACGAATTTCAGTAGCCCAGTTTTCAATACTGGTTGCAATCAAAGCAAGCATTGCGATGTATTCTGCGTGCAAATCACGTGGCAATACTTGGCTGGTGATTGGTTGTTGCGTTAAACCGAGTTGCTTCATAACACTGGTTTCGATCTCAGGTGGAACGTTAGCAAAAGTACCAACAGCACCAGAAATTTTACCTGATTCTACCCCTTTGGCTGCGTGTTCAAAACGTTCAATATCACGGTTAATTTCGGCATACCAACGAGCAAGCTTCAAACCAAAAGTAGTAGGTTCAGCTTGCACACCGTGGGTACGACCCATTTCAACAGTGTACTTGTACTTTCTAGCCTTTTCCGCAATGGTTTCCTTTAATTCATGCAAATCTTTTCTAATGATTTCATCGGCTTGCTTAAGCAAAAGTCCTTGTGCAGTATCTACTACATCAGTAGAAGTAAGGCCGAAGTGAACCCACTTCTTTTCAGGACCAAGGCTTTCAGAAACCGTACGGGTGAAGGCTACAACGTCGTGATGAGTAACTTGTTCAAGTTCTGCCACACGTTCTGCAGTAAATGATGCATTCTTAGCAATCTTTTCTGCATCTTCTTTTGGTACTTCGCCTTGTTCAGCCCAAGCTCTAGTAGCAGCAATTTCTACTTCAAGCCAAGCTGCGTATTTATTTTCATCAGTCCAGATTTTGCCCATTTCGGGTCGAGTATAACGATTAATCATAAATTACATTTCCCATGGATTCTTCAATACGATAGTTTGTTCACGGTCAGGACCAACTGAAACAGTAACAAGTGGTACACCGACCAATTCTGAAACACGATTCAAGAACTTCTTAGCATTTTCTGGAAGAGCATCCCAAGTCTTAACTTGAGTAATATCTTCATCCCATGCTGGAAGTTCTTCATAAACAGGTTTACAACGGTAAAGTTCCTTCAAACTTGCTGGGTAGTAATCAATCTTCTTACCATCAAGTTCGTAAGCAGTAGCAATCTTAATCTTGTCAAAGCCTGAGAAGATATCAAGCAAGTTCAAGCTTAAGCCGTTAATGCCTGACACACGCTTAGCGTGACGAAGGGCAACGGAGTCGAACCAACCAACACGACGTGGACGACCGGTAACAGTACCGTATTCATGAGCAGTGTCACGAATTCTGTCACCAACTTCATCAAGAAGTTCAGTTGGGAATGGACCTTCACCAACACGAGTGGTGTAAGCCTTGCAGACACCGATTACAGTGTTCAAACGGTTAGCACCCATACCAATACCTGAGCAGATACCGCCTGAGATAGTGTTTGATGAAGTTACGTATGGGTAAGTACCTTCGTCAATATCAAGCATAGTACCTTGTGCACCTTCAAAGAGGACCTTTTCGCCGTTATCAAGTGCATCGTTAACTAAAACTGAAGTATCAGTAACGTATTTCTTCATCTTTTGGCCGTATTCATAGTACTTGTCAAAGATGTCTTCAAACTTAAGAGCTGGCTTACCATAAACCTTAGTAAATAATTCGTTCTTAAGTTTCAAGTTAAGGCGTAATTTTTCTTCAAAAGTATCTTTTTCAAGTAAATCACAAACGCGAATACCGATTCTTGAAGCCTTGTCCATGTAAGTTGGTCCAATACCATTCTTAGTAGTACCAATTTTGTTAGCACCCTTAGCTTCTTCTTGGTATTCATCTTGCTTAATGTCGTAAGGCATGATGATGTTAGCACGGTTAGAAATTCTTAACTTGCTGGTGTCGATTCCGTTCTTTTCCAAGTTATCAAGTTCACCAAACATAACTTCTGGGTTGATAACTACACCGTTACCAATTACTGCACCCTTAGATGCGGCAAAAATACCGGAAGGAATCAAACGCATCTTGAACTCTTTGCCATCAATATCAATTGTGTGGCCTGCGTTGTTACCACCATTTGAGCGAACTGCCATTGCGGCTTCTTTACTCAAAAAGTCAGTAATCTTTCCTTTCCCTTCATCGCCCCATTGACTACCTACGACTGCAACTGCTGTCATTTGAAATTCACCTCATAAAAAATTTCTATAAATATTACGTAAGCTAGTCTAGCAATTTGTAAATTATTAGTCAATGCGAAATCCGAATTATTTTATTTTTATTTTCTTTCATAGTTCGATTTCTATATTGACAAATTAAATTTTATCCCATATAGTAGTTTTCGTTTGGTAAAGCACTACATAAGGAGCAAATCAAATTGAGTAATTATTTTAGTATGGAAGCCTTTGATTATGATGATATCCAACTTATTCCTAATAAAGGAATCATCAAAAGCCGTCGTGACGCGGATACTAGCGTAAGGTTCGGAAGCCGAACATTTAAAATACCGGTTGTACCAGCTAATATGGAAAGCGTCATTAATGATGACTTGGCCGTTTGGTTAGCAGAAAACGGTTATTACTATGTAATGCACCGTTTTGAACCAGAGAAGAGAATTCCTTTTATCAAGATGATGCACGAAAAGGGCCTCTTTGCTTCTATTTCAGTCGGTATTAAAGATAGTGAATATGATTTTATCGACGAATTGGTTAAGCAAAACCTTAAGCCTGAATACATCTCAATCGATGTAGCCCATGGTCATTCAGTTTATGTAATTAAGATGATCAAGTACATTAAGGAAAAATTGCCTGATTCATTTTTGACTGCTGGTAACATTGCTACACCAGAAGCCGTACGTGAACTTGAAAATGCCGGCGCTGATGCCACTAAAGTTGGTGTTGGTCCTGGTCGTGCCTGCATCACCAAACTCAAGACAGGATTTGGTACAGGTGGATGGCAACTGGCCGCACTTCGTATGTGTAGTAAGGTGGCTTCAAAACCATTAATCGCAGACGGTGGTATTCGTCATAACGGTGATATTGCGAAGTCCGTTCGCTTTGGAGCAACTATGGTGATGATCGGTTCACTTTTTGCTGGTCACGAGGAATCTCCCGGCAATGTTATCAAAATTAATGGCAAAACTTATAAGCAATATTGGGGCTCAGCCTCTGCAGTACAAAAAGGTGCCTACAAGAATGTAGAGGGTAAACAAATGCTTGTGCCCTATCGCGGATCAATTAAAGATACTTTGCGTGAAATGAAAGAAGATCTACAATCATCAATTTCATATGCGGGCGGACGCGATTTGAACTCCATCAAACTCGTTGATTACGTCATCGTCAAAGACAATATCTTCGATGGGGATAGATAATTAGACATTTTTAGTACAAAATATTTGCATTTTGATTATTTTTTGTTAATTATTTTGTAATAAGATAGTTTTATTATCATTTTTTCGATAGAATAGTATAGGTCTAGTTACTGGAGGGTAGACAGTAACTAGGCTTTTTTTCTTGCAAAAAAATATTGGACATCGTTTATATTTATGTTATACTAATTGAGTTGATAGACGCGCCCTTAGCGCAACTGGATAGAGTGTCTGACTACGAATCAGAAGGTTGAAGGTTCAAATCCTTCAGGGCGCACTTAAAAACGGGAAATGGCTCAGTTTGGTAGAGCACCTGGTTTGGGACCAGGGGGTCGCAGGTTCGAATCCTGTTTTCCCGATAATATCTACTTTTTGAGATGGATCTTTGATTCATCTCTTTTTTTGTACAAAAAAGAAGTATTTCCTAAGAAATACTTCTTCACTAAATACTATTTGCATTCGCTTTTCTGAAAATGACCCGCATATCAGCACCAATATAATCAAGCAATGGCAAATCATAGTCTTTTACTTGTGCCAGCACATTAACCTTTTCATTTCGCGGCAAATCACACTTAGTTACTTCAATTTCACTCTTATATCGCTGATATAAATCATTATCAACTGTTACGCTGCCTTTAGGCCGAGCATAAATATTGTCTTGTGGCTCTGTCGACAATAATTGCTTTTCTCTACTTTCCTTTAGCCGTACTACATCTCTTGCCACATCAGGACGATTATGCCAGTCATTTTCAAATAATTCTGGAATTTCAGTATCCAAATGCAATGTAATAGCTTTTTCTTTTTGGTAATTGGTAATCGATTCAATTGTATCCTTAGTCAATTGCGGATCACCTACAAAAATATCATCACAATCTAGTTTTTGTAATTCTAAAATTGCTGCAAGTGGATTTTCATTTCTTTGTTTTTCAAGTGTAGGCAAGCCCGCAAAGATCGGTCCACGCAACTTACCATTTCCCGAAATAAAGGCTGACGTTTTCAAATTATATTTATGGAGCCATTTATTCTTTTCTTGCATCCAATGTGCATCAAGTCCCGTTTCAGGACGCGGATAAAAATTATGCCCCGCTGTCAAATTATCAAAGTTAGCATTGCTATATTTCAAATTATCAATATCATCTTGCGTAATCGTGCTGGCATTCAGAACGATGGGCATTTCCTTAGATAATTTGGCAATGGTTTCCATACTAAAGCCATCATCCATCCGCAAGCCTGTTAAATTTAAGCTTTTAATTTGATCTATGCCATTAATATTTAGCTTATGCAAAACTTCTTCTGATACATCTGCCACAATTTTTAAGTCTAATTTTTGGCACCAATTAACTAAATTAGCTAGTCGCTTTAATACAATATCATTTTCTGTATCAGGAACTTCCAGTTGGGTGAATACGCACATAAAACCACTATTGCGCATCATCAATAAATAATTATAATTCTCGGCTGTTAAATCATGTCCGAGATAAACAGAAAAACCTAACATTTTAATCCTCTAAAGTAATATTATTTTCTTTTATGTCTATAAGTAAACCGATTTCTAAATTATCATATCACATTTTTGGCTTGCTTTTTTTAGGGAAATACTGTTAAATATATATATCAAATAAATTAAAAAGCTATGAAAAAGACGAGTAAATAATCTATTTCTCTCCAGTGAATTAGTGTTAGTGCGAAACTAATAGACCCTGGATTATTGAAAAACACTTTTAGCAGCTCACCGAAATAACAATTCTTAAAGTAGGTTGAGACGTCTCCGGCACGTTACCACACCGGTGGAGCATGATGGTGCTTCATTAAGAGGTCTATATAATTAGACAATGTGGGTGGTACCGCGGAAAAAAGCCTTTCGTCCCTAGATTACAGGGAGCGAAGGGCTTTTTCTTTACTCTCAAATATTTTCGAGAAAGAGGATTTATTATGACACTTATTTTACCTAAAGATTACCGTCCAACATTGACAGTTCGTGATACTGAAGCAGCAATTGTTTTTATCCGTGAAACTTTCCAAGATAAGCTCGCTTCTATTCTCGGTGTACAAAGAATGTCTGCCCCAATGTTTGTTGAACAAAAGACTGGTTTAAACGACAACTTAAACGGGGTTGAACGTCCTGTTGCTTTTGATATGAAGGCAATGCCTAAGGACGACACCATTGAAGTAGTCCACTCTCTTGCTAAGTGGAAGCGACTCGCCCTTAAGAAGTATGGTTTTGGGATGCACGAAGGTCTTTACACTAACATGAACGCCATTCGCCGCGATGAAGATTTAGACAACTTCCACTCCATTTACGTTGACCAATGGGACTGGGAAAAAGTTATCCGCAAGGAAGAACGTAACACCGATACTTTGGAAATCACTGTTACCAAAATTTTTAGAGCTATTAAGGAAACTGAAAAATTAGTATCTGCGCGCTACCCTGGTTCTACTTATCGCTTGGCTGATCACGTTTCATTCATTACTACCCAAGAGCTTGAAGACCGCTGGCCTGAGCTTTCACCAGATGAACGTGAAAACATGATTGCCAAGGAAGAAAAGGCCGTCTTTATCATGAAGATTGGTGACAAGTTGAAGCGTAGCGGTAAGCCTCATGATGGTCGTGCACCTGACTACGATGACTGGCAATTAAACGGTGATTTGATTTTCTGGTATGAACCTCTTCAAAGTAAGATTGAAATTTCATCAATGGGTATCCGCGTCAGCGAAGAAAGCTTGAAGGAACAACTGAAGAAGGCACATTGTGAAGAACGTGCTAAGTTGCCATTCCACCAAATGCTTTTGCAAGGCGCATTGCCATACTCAATCGGTGGTGGTATCGGTCAATCACGTCTATGCATGCTTTTACTTGGTAAGGCTCATATCGGTGAAGTTCAAGCAAGTATTTGGCCAGAAGACATGGTTAAAAAGTGTGAAGAAGATCAGATTGAATTATTGTAAAATTTTTCTACTACACAAAGTGTCTGGGAAAAAACTAAATCCTAGGCCATGAAAAAAGAACGATGAAATTCTTCGCGAAAATCATCGTTCTTTTTCTATA
>NZ_JAEHNT010000002.1:0-10557 GCF_016742815.1 Lactobacillus sp. A27 | reverse complement strand
CGATAAATTTCTATTTTTTGTTCTTTATTAAATTTAGACATAGTAAAAGACCTAAAAGTGTCTCACTTTTAGGTCTCACTTCACTTCTCTACTGGTAGTATTTTTATTATTCTTTCTATCAGCCTGTTCAACTAAAAAAGAGGAAAATACTCAGAAACATCAAGTCGACATTGTCACATCAACTAATATTTATGCCAATATTGCCAAAAATATCGTGGGTAAGCACGGTAAAGTCGAGGCAATTATCAATCATGGCGATACCGATCCCCATGATTTTGAGCCTACTACTGGCTCCGCTAAAGAAGTAGCCAATGCCAATATCGTTATTGCAAATGGTTTGGGATATGACAGCTGGATGACTAATTTGGCTAATGCAAATGATATTCATGTTACTAAAGTAGGAGAGCAGCTTATGGGACTAAAACAGGGCGACAATCCTCATATTTGGTATAACCTGAATATGCCACAAAAATACGTGGCCTACCTTGTTAAAAAAGCTAGTCAAATTGATCCTAAGCATACATCTTATTTTAAAACTAATGCCAAAATTTATTTGAATAAAATAGATACGATAAAGAAATTGGCCGACAAAATAAATGGAAGAAAGGCGAAGCCAGTTTATGTGAGTGAGCCGGTATTTGATTATGCCTTAGAGCGGTGCCATTTTAAAATTGGTAATCCAGCTTTTGAAGAGACTGTAGAAAATGAAACTGATCCAAACGCTAAGGTTGTACACGAAATGCAAATGGGTATCAAACAGAGAAAAATTGCTTTCTTCGTTAATAATGTCCAAGCATCAAGCAGTACCGTTAATAATATGGTAAGCTTAGCTAAGCACTCAAACGTGCCAGTACTTGATGTACGTGAGACGATGCCTAATGGTGTTAGCTACTATCAATGGATGAAAAACAATTATCAAAAATTATTTCAAATTTTTTCAAAATAACCCTTGCATAAATTAAGGATGTCTAGTAATATAATAAGCGTTGTGATTGAGATGTCACTCAGATAACTAAAAAATGAAAAAGTTAAAAAAGTTCTTGACTTTTAAAATTGATTTAGTTATTATAATAAAGTACTCTTGATTAAGAGATATGACCCGTTGGTCAAGTGGTTAAGACACGGCCCTTTCACGGCCGTAACATGGGTTCAAATCCCGTACGGGTCACTTATGGAGGATTAGCTCAGCTGGGAGAGCATCTGCCTTACAAGCAGGAGGTCACAGGTTCGAGCCCTGTATCCTCCATTGTTCGGGACTACCGCGGAGACGGTAGTTCTTTTTTTATGCAAAAAGAACGAACAAAATAATTTTATCGGTTCAAGTCCTGAAAGGATTCACTATTAACAGTGAAGATGCCTTGTAACCGAATAGCTAATGTCTATATAGGGGGACTATTATGGAAAGACGTTTGTTTACTTCAGAATCAGTTTCTGAAGGACACCCAGATAAGGTTGCTGATCAAATTTCAGATGCTATTCTGGATGCAATGTTGGAAAAAGATCCTAATTCACATGTAGCATGTGAAACGATTGTAACTACAGGTATGGTTTTTGTCTTCGGAGAAATTTCAACTAGTGCTTATGTTGATATTCAAGACGTAGTACGTAAGACCATCTTGAGAATTGGTTATGATCGTCCTGAATTAGGTTTTGATGGCAATAACTGTGCCGTCATGGTGGATATTGATGAGCAATCACCTGATATTGCGGGTGGTGTAGATCATTCACTTGAAACTAGAGAAAATGAGTCTGATCAAGACGAATTGGATCAAATTGGTGCGGGTGACCAAGGTTTGATGTTTGGTTTTGCTATTAAGGAAACACCAGAATTAATGCCTTTGCCAATCTCACTTGCTCATCGCTTAATGAGACGTGTTGCCTCATTGAGAAAGGATCATACTCTAGAATGGCTTCGTCCAGATGCTAAGGCACAAGTTACAGTTGAATACGATGAGAACAAGAATCCACTTCGTGTTGATACTGTAGTTATTTCTACTCAAACTGATGCAGAAGTATCTAATGACGAAATTCGTCGAGCAATGATCGATTTAGTAATTAAAGAAGTTATTCCAGCTCGCTACTTGGATGAAAAGACCAAGTTCTTGATTAACCCATCTGGACGCTTCGTTATTGGTGGACCAAAGGGTGACTCTGGTTTAACTGGACGTAAGATCATCGTTGATACTTATGGTGGTTATGCTCGTCATGGTGGTGGTGCCTTCTCAGGTAAAGACCCAACAAAGGTTGACCGTAGTGCTAGTTATGCAGCTCGCTATATTGCTAAAAATATCGTGGCAGCTGGTCTTGCATATCGCTGTGAAGTACAATTAGCCTACGCAATCGGTGTGGCTCACCCAGTATCAATTATGATTGATACAGCTGGTACCGGTAAGGTGGATGATGATCTTTTGACTGAAGCAGTTCGTCATGTCTTTGATCTTCGTCCAGCAGGTATCATCAAGATGCTTGATTTGCGTCGTCCTATTTATGAACAAACTGCCGCATATGGTCACTTCGGCAGAACAGATGTCGATTTACCGTGGGAAAAGACCGATAAAACTCAAGATTTACTTGATTACATCAAAAACAATAAATAATAAAAAGAGGGAGTAAAAATGAAAAAAACAAACGTGTCACTAGTCACGCTTGCGATTTTTATGACTACTTTTATGTCTGGTGTTGAAGGAACGATTGTTTCTACTGCGATGCCAACCATAGTTTCTGATCTGAATGGATTGGAAATTATGAATTGGGTTGTATCAATCTTTCTTTTGATGACGGCTGTGTCAACTCCTTTATATGGAAAACTGGCAGATAGCATTGGGCGAAAGCCAGTTTTTTTATTTGGGATTGCACTCTTTGTCATTGGATCGTCATTGTGTGGCTTAGCTCAGAATATGATTGAATTAATTGTATTTAGAGCAATTCAAGGATTAGGTTCAGGAGCAGTTCAACCGGTGGCTATTACGCTGATTGCGGATTTATATACTTTGCAAAAACGGGCAAAACTGTTAGGACTCAATTCTGGCTTTTGGGGAGTAGCCTCAGTAATTGCACCACTATTAGGTGGTTTTATTGTTCAACATCTGTCTTGGCACTGGGTCTTTTATATTAATGTTCCGATCGGAATTATCGCCTTTTTGCTGGTTATTTTCTATTTAAAAGAACCAAAGCACAATGCCAAATCAAAGTTGGACTTGCAAGGTACAACTTGGTTGGTAATTTTACTGCTAGCTTTGATGTTCTTCTTACAGGATCTTGGCGAAAACACCAATATTGCAATAATGGCTATTTTAGCTCTTTTAATTGTGGTATCGGTAATTGCCTTCTTTAAGGCAGAAAAGCGCGCTAAGGACCCAATAATGCCGTTATCAATGCTGAAAAATAGAGAGTTCCTGGCAATCAATCTAATTACTCTACTTATCTGTGGGGTAGTTATTGGCTTTGAATTCTATATTCCAACTTGGATGCAGGGAATTAACGGAACTAACGCCTCGCTTGCTGGTTTTGCCGTTACACCAAGTTCTTTAATGTGGATTGTAGGTTCGTTTATTCTAGGCTGGATGCTTGGCCGCTGGGGTATTAAGCGGACTTATGATTATATGTTAGGCGTATTGGTGATCACAGATTTGGTATTGCTTTTAGTACCAATTTACACACCATTCTGGGTATTCTGTATTGTCGCAGCCTTTAACGGTACCGCATTTGGGGTTATTACAACGGCATCTCAGGTTCATTCTCAAGTGCTAGTATCTAAGTCTGACATTGGGGTAGCAACTTCATTTAATACTTTGATGAAATATTTGGGTCAAACTATGATGATTTCAATCTACGGTATTGCCTTTAATACGGCGGTAGCTCATGGTTTAGCTAAGCACCCTGGATTGACTCAAGGGATGATGAATAAAATCGTTTCTGCGGAAAATGCCAAGACGCTAGCAGCCAATACGATTCCACAGTTGCGTCAAGTTCTTTTGGGTGGATTAAAAGCCGTATATTTTGTTTCATTAATCGTGATAATTGTTTCCATCGTTTTGAACCGAACATATCGTGATCAAAAAATTAATACCAAATAAAAAATCCAGATGCATCTTTAATGCGTCTGGATTTTTGTTTTAAAAGCTGCGTTTCAACAATTGTTGCGGCATTTTCTTAAGTAATGTTGTTGCACTATTATTTGGAAAAATAGCTAAACAGTCAACCGCTTTTTGGGCATAATCTTGAGCGAGTTTCCTACTTTTCTCAATAACGGAACTATTAACGAGAATTTCTTGAATCAGTTGCATATCTGAAACGGACATTTCGCGTTTTTTATTTAAAATAGGCAACAGCTTTTGTCTTAACTCGGGCTGATCAAGTGCAAGCAAAAGTGGCAAGGAATAAACACCGGTAGCTAAATCTTCTAAAGTAGGCTTATTGAGTTTGTCGCTGCCTGTGTAGTCTAATAAATCATCTACAATTTGAAATGCGATTCCTAGATTTTCTCCAAAATTGGCTAAAGCTTCACTTTCTTCGGCATTCCCACCCGCAAAATGTGCACCTTCTTCAGCTGCTAAACGGAAGAGGGCGGCGGTTTTACCTTTGATATCGTTTAGATAATCCGTAAAGGTCTGCTCTAAGTTAAAGCGTTCAGCCATTTGACCGAGTTCTCCATTTAAAATATGGCTCATAGTTTGCGCGTTGCGCACCAGATACTCGTGTTCTGCAGTTGTATCCAGCATTAAATCAAAAAAGTTGGTGAATAATAAATCACCAGCGTACACAGCGACATCTTTGCCAAACTCTGCTTGAATGCTGATATTGCCTCTACGCAGATCAGAATCATCGATGATATCATCATGAATCAAAGTTGCCATATGCAAAATTTCGATAGATGAAGCTAAATTAATAGTTTGTTGATTAACTTTTCCGACTACATGTGCTGCTAATAATAAAAGGCTGGGGCGCAGATATTTGCCACCGTTGTCGGCCATTGTTAATAAAGCAGTCTGTAAACTCTTATGAGGAGTTTGAATGGTGTGCTGAATCAAAGCATCGACTTCAGCTAATTCATCAGCAATAAGTGGATATTTTTTCCAAGGCTTAAAATTTTTCATAAATTGTTTCCTTAAACTAATAAAATTATTATCGTTTAATTGATTTGTTCAAATAGTTACATTACTTATTATTACGCAGATTGTGAATCTAACCAACAAAAAAACTAGTGAAAATTAAATTCACTAGTCTTTTTGTTTATTTTCGCGATTTTTCTAACATTTTTGGTTCAATGTAAAAGTGGTATAAGAATGAATAACCAAGTAAAACAAAGGTAATTCCTTCAATCCAACCTCCAAAGACATCAGATGGATAATGCACATGGACGAATATTCTTGTGTAGCCGATCAAGATCGGGAACAACGCCCAAATGATAATTAATAGAGTTTTCCAGAATTTGCTTTTAATTAATAAAATTGTCAAGATAATTAAAACTCCAAATAATGCGGCACTACCAACTGAGTGACCTGATGGAAAACTGTAGCCATCGGCATAAACTAAATGGTGAACGGTTGGACGTTGGCGCTCAACTGCGTGTTTGATAATCCAGTTATAACCGTTGGCACAGATCATGACGCCTGCTGTGAACCAAGCATAAGCATATTGTTTAAACGTAATTAAAAGAATAAATAAGATAATTGTTTCTATCGTAATCGTGCTGGTATTGCCTAAATTGGTAAAAGTTTTTGCAAAAGCGACATTTGTCGGATTATTATTGCAGACAATGCTGATGACTGCATTGTCGAAATTGTGGATAAACGGTGAACCAGATGAAACAAGCATCGCCCACGCTGCGTAGATGACCACAAAGATTATCCCTGGAACCAGAGTATCTCTTGGTGGATTTTTTGTATTAATCAAAAAAAGTCTCCCCTTGTAATTTTTAGCATTTGTGGTAAATTATAATCATTATCTATAAGAAAATAAAGGTCAGGAAGTAGTAACAAGGATATTTTTTCAGAGAGAGACTGGTTGCTGTGAAGTCTTAGAATGGAATTGTGAACTTGTCCTGGTATTGAAACCTATCGTTGCCATCCGCGTTAAGGAGCGATTAAGGGTCACATTTTTGATGTGGAACTTAGGTGGTACCGCGATTATTTCGTCCTATGATTGATAGAATCATAGGACTTTTTTGTTAGAAAGGAAAAATATGTATAATCACAAAGTTGTCGAAAAGAAATGGCAAGATTATTGGGCAAAGCATGATACCTTCAAGACAGGTACAGATCCCAAGAAGAAAAATTATTATGCATTGGACATGTTCCCATTCCCATCTGGTAAGGGACTTCACGTAGGTCATCCAGAAGGATATACTGCAACCGATATTGTCTCACGTATGAAGCGTGCACAAGGCTATAATGTGCTTCACCCAATGGGTTGGGATGCATTTGGTCTTCCAACAGAACAATATGCTTTAAAGACTGGTGAAGATCCAGCAGTTGTTACTAAAAACAATATTGCCAACTTTAAGCGTCAACTTAACAAGTTAGGCTTTTCATACGACTGGGATCGTGAAATTACTACTAGTGATCCTAACTACTACAAGTGGACTCAATGGGTCTTTGAACAAATGTATAAGAAGGGCCTTGCTTATGAAGCTGAAGTTCCAGTTAACTGGTCACCAGACCTTGGTACTGTTGTAGCTAACGAAGAAGTTATTGATGGTAAAACTGAACGTGGTGGTTACCCAGTATACCGTCGTAATATGCGTCAATGGATGCTTAAAATGACCGCTTATGCAGATCGTCTTTTGGAAGACCTTGACGATTTGGATTGGCCAGAACCAGTTAAGGAAATGCAACGTAACTGGATTGGTCGTTCAGTTGGTGCACAAGTAACTTTCAAGATTAAAGACAGTGACAAGACTTTTGATATCTTTACTACCCGTCCTGATACCTTGTTTGGTTGTTCATACACTGTTCTTGCTCCAGAAAACAAGTTGGTGCAAGAAATTACCACTGACGGTCATAGAGACGAAGTTAATGCTTACATCAAGAAGATTGAATCTAAGTCAGACCTTGAAAGAACTGATTTAAACAAGGATAAGACCGGTGTATTTACTGGTGCTTACGCAATTAACCCAGTTAACGGCAAAGAAGTTCCAATTTGGATTTCTGACTACGTTTTAGCAAGTTACGGTACTGGTGCCGTAATGGCAGTTCCAGCTCACGATGATCGTGACTATGATTTTGCTAAAAAGTTTGATTTGCCAATTAATCAAGTACTTGAAGGTGGCAACTTATCTAAGGCTGCCTTCACTGAAGATGGTCCACACATTAACTCAGAATTCTTGAATGGTTTGAACATCAAGGATGCCAAGAAGAAGATGGTTGACTGGCTTGAAGAACACAACTGCGGTGAAAAGAAAGTTAACTACAAGCTTCGTGACTGGGACTTCAGTCGTCAACGTTACTGGGGTGAACCAATTCCAGTTATCCACTGGGAAGACGGTACTACTTCACTTGTTCCAGAGGATCAACTTCCACTTCGTTTACCACATGCAACTGATATCAAGCCATCCGGTACTCCAGAAAGTCCATTAGCTAACTTAACTGACTGGGTAAACGTAGTTGATGAAAATGGTCGAAAAGGTAAGCGTGAAACCAACACTATGCCTAACTGGGCTGGTTCAAGTTGGTACTACTTACGTTATGTTGATCCACACAATGATAAAGAATTAGCTGATTACGACTTATTGAAGCAATGGCTTCCAGTTGACCTTTACATCGGTGGTGCAGAACATGCAGTTCGTCACCTTCTTTACGCTAGATTCTGGCACAAGGTTCTTTACGACTTGGGTGTTGTTCCAACCAAGGAACCATTCCAACGTTTGTACAACCAAGGCTTAATCTTGAAGAACCACGAAAAGATGTCTAAGTCAAAGGGTAACGTAGTTAACCCAGATGAAGTGATCGATGAATACGGTGCAGATTCACTTAGAATGTACGAAATGTTCATGGGACCACTTGATGCTTCAATTGACTGGGATGACAATGGTCCAGCATCAACTAAGAAGTTCTTAGATCGTGTATGGCGTTTGTTTGTTAACGACCTTGACCTTAAGGCAATTCCACAAGAAAGAATTGTGGATAAAAACGATGGTGAACTCGACAAGGTTTATGCAGAAACTGTTAAGAAGGTTACTGAAGACTTTGACGCTCTTCACTTCAACACCGCTATTTCTCAAATGATGGTCTTCATCAATGCTGCGCAAAAAGCTAAGAGTATTCCACGTGAATACGCAGAAGGATTTGTTAAGCTTTTGGCTCCAGTTGCTCCACACATGATGGAAGAAATCTGGCAAGTATTTGGTCATGATGAATCAATTACTTATGCTAAGTGGCCAACTTATGATCCAGCTAAGTTAGTTGAATCAACTGTGGAAATTATGGTTCAAGTTAACGGTAAGCTTCGTGGTAAGTTCCAAGCAGCTAAGGATGCAGATCGTGATGCTGTTCAAAAAGAAGCTATGGCTTTACCACACGTACAAAAATTCTTGGAAGGTAAGGACGTTAAGAAGGTTATCGTTGTACCTAACAAGATTGTTAATATCGTTGCTAAATAAGTTAAGTTTTTCCTAAAAGCTTTATGAAGTTGAGCTTTATGAAGCAAATTGAGTGACAATTAATTAGTTAATGCTTTTTATTAGGAAAAATTGATGGAAGAAGAAAATAATTTAGATAGCAAAGATACACAAAGCACGTTTTTAAAGGGCTCTGCCTGGATGACCTTTGGGTCGATTGCTTCTAGAATCTTAGGTGCGTTGTATATTATTCCTTGGTATGCCTGGATGGGTGACTATGGGAATATTGCCAATGCCTTAACTGCGCGAAGTTATAATATTTATACGATATTTATTCTAATTTCGACGGCTGGAATTCCGGGAGCGATTGCCAAACAGGTGGCTAAGTATAATGCCTTAAATGAATATGGAATTGGGCGAAAATTATTCCATAAAGGGTTAATTTTAATGGCCTTCTTAGGAGTAATTTCTGCTGCGATCATGTATTTTGCCTCACCGCTACTGGCATCTAACGGTAGTCAAAGCGATCCAAGACAAATTGCAGTTATGCGTAGTTTGTCTTATGCGATTTTGCTTATTCCGATCTTGAGTATCATGCGTGGGTACTTCCAAGGGTATGCGGACATGATGCCAAGTGCGATGTCACAGTTTGTGGAGCAATTTGCTCGAGTAGTTTGGATGCTTTTAACGGCATTTGTGATCATGCAAGTGCAGCACGGCTCTTATGTTCATGCCGTTATCCAGTCAAACTTGGCTGCCGCAATTGGTGCCGCATTTGGGATTGGCCTGTTAGTTTGGTTCTTGTTTTCACGGCGAAAACAATTAGATAATTTGGTTGCTAATTCGAATAATCGGTTAAAAGTTTCCACAACCGAACTATTTGCGGAAATTATTGAACAGGCAATTCCATTTATTATTATCGATTCAGGAATAACTTTATTCTCATTAGTAGACCAATATACATTCCACCCAATGATTGCAGGGCTGGTTCATGCAAGTTCAGATACAATTGAAGATTGGTATGCATTATTTGGTCTTAATGCCAATAAGTTGATCATGATTATCGTGTCTTTGGCAAGTGCAATGGCAGTGACAGCGATTCCGCTTTTGTCAGCTGCACATACTAGAGGCGATTTTAAGAGCATCTCTAAGCAAATTGCTAATACGATGGACTTGTTCTTGTTCGTGATGATTCCTGCTGCATTCGGAATGGCCGCTATTAGTAAACCGATTTATACGGTTTTCTATGGCCCAGATCCATTAGGTAGCAACGTTTTATACTTGTCATCATTTACTGCAATCAGTTTAGGACTTTTTACAGTATTGATGGCGGTTTTGCAAGGTTTGTCAGAAAATGGATTGGCAATAAAATATTTAGTTTTAGGTTTAATCCTGAAGGGCATTTTGCAATATCCGATGATCTTTTTGTTCAAGATTTATGGACCGTTAGTTGCAACCAACTTAGGCTTATTGGTGATTGTTCTGTTGTCATTGAAGCACTTAGAAGTACAGTATGACTTTAATTTGAATAGAACAAGCCGCCGCTTGGTTGGTATTACCGCATTTTCGATAGGGATGTTCCTAATTGTTAAATTAGTTGAGATGGGCTTAGGCAAGTTCTTAAACCCAGATCATAGAATATCTGCCTTGATTCTGGTAATTTTATCAGTAGTCGTGGGAATTGTCTTTTATGGCTTAGCCACAATAAAGACAGATTTAGCCCAAAAAGTTATGGGTAGCAAAATTGAACGAATTTTAGTTAAATTGCATATTCATAGTTAATGAAAGAAGAACGATGATTGATTTCATCGTTCTTTTTGTGTTTGGAGTTAAAACACTGGGGAAGGGATGCAAGTAGGTAATAAAAAAGGAACGAGCAAAACTCGTTCCTTTTTTCATGGTATTCATCATGTAAGAATTATTTATTTGTTTTGATCTAAAAGAATTAGTCCTTTACAACGTCCTTAATGTTCAACCATTGGCTCTTGTTAATCTTAACA